>JBGMRO010000587.1:0-2955 GCA_048061555.1 Thiohalomonadales bacterium
CTTGCGAAGGCCGTCTGGAAAATGATTGAATTGGATATCGTATCCGCATCTAATGATAGTAAACACACTCACGATTCACGTATCCATCATTGGACTGACGCCGGAACTGCGAGTTGGTATGACTTCGCCATCGCCATACAAGAAGAAGCGACCTCCTTAGGACTGCTTAAAAAAGATCTACCGTGTTATATAAAACCCATCCGCACTGAAGATTACCCAACCCCGGCAATTCGACCCGCATACAGTCAATTAGACAAAACCAACACATGGCACGCACTAGCAACTAAACCGCGACACTGGCGCCAAGCACTGCGCACCATGTTGAAAGAAATAGAAACCCACGTGTAGTCCTTGACAGAAGTATAATTTTTCACAATGCGAATCACGAATCACGAATCACTAACTAATTGAAATGTAATGATACATGCTTAAATATAGTAGCTGAGTGTTCTTGTTAACTATTTTGATATGGCATGGTAGTATGTAGCTAAATGTATGCCTATTTATTTTTAACAGCAAAGTAGTAAATTATCTAATTGTTATGTTTATCAGTATGTTGCAATGTCAAAACTAGAAAGGCTAGATTATATCTCAATCGATGAATACCTGGATGGTGAAAAATCCGCTGTGGTTCGTCATGAGTATATTGACGGCGCAGTTTATGCGATGGTTGGAGCTAGCACGGCACATAATCTACTTGCAGGCGCATTGTCGGCTATATTTAGAAATCATTTAGCAGATGCTGACACTTCATGTCATGTATTTCAGTCGGACATGAAGGTAAAAGTAGAAAATGGATTCTATTACCCAGACATAATGATTGCATGTAACGATATCGACCTAGAGTCCTATTACCTAGCTAGTCCAAAATTGATAGTCGAAGTACCATCAAAATCCACAGAAGCGAAAGATCGACTGGAAAAACGTGTTGCCTATCAAAAGATTCCGAATCTCCAGGAATATGTATTGATCTCACAATTAGAATTCAAATTAGAAATAATTAGGCGGACAGAGAGCTCCTGGATGCAGGAGACGTATAACAAAGACGAAATTGTCAATTTCAAGTCAATAGGATTAAATGTCGAGCTAGGGAAAATATATCAGGAGCTTTCACCCCATTGGTAGAAGTCTATCCCGCATCGTCCCACATACTAAACAACATATCCTGCATTACAATAAATTTCGCTCATGAATCTAAAGCAATTTATATGCGGCATAGGTATTCGTAGCAAAGACTAGTAAAAAATAGGAAAAGAAACAGAAGCGCTAACCTCAACGCTAGCCGGCCTAATTAAAACTAAGCGAAGTTACATAAAATAATGTGTATCTACTCACCCTACTGCGCACTTTCTCGTTCCTAGGTGGGGGCGCGTTGGAACGAGGGAATAGTTACCGGGGCTGAAGTCCCAGCGCCAGCTCAGTTTGCGGATATTCAGTTTCATGCAACCCCCTCCCTTTTTAGAGGTGAGCCTTTAGCCTCGTGCTGTTTCTCGATCCCACGCGCTCCTGCGTGGAATCGAGTGATTCTACCGATACAGTACCCAGTACGGATTCAGGTAAACTAGGGCGAGTAGTTACAATAATGTTTTGATTTTGTATTTACCCTAGAACCTTTTACCTAAAACCTTGAACCTATGTTTTAACCTTTAACCTATTATTTTTTGAATCACGAATCAGCTGCTTGTACCACAACAACACAATCTCCTGCTAATTCACGACGAAATTGAAAGATATGGACTGGCTGCATGACTGGAAATGATCCACGTCAAGAAGTCGCAGAGAATTGGGTTCGAAAATCAGTGAGGCGCTAGAATCAGCCCGTTCAGAGTTCAAGGCGGGAAGATTAGATTTCTCGGTGAACCGTGCATATTATTCTTGATTCTATGCAGCGAGTGCGGTGTTGTTGAAAATGGGTAAAATATTTGATCGCTTGTTCGAGAGGAATTTTGTGATATAAAAACGAATAACGACAATAAAACAATAGCTTATTATATATTTAGGGGCAATAATTAGCTAATAATAGGCTTATTAAACGTCTATAAGTAACAGGCGACACATTACGATGAGATGCCGGGGACTACTAAAGAGTCATAAAAGAGACTACAATATTGATTTGAAGAGACAACAAATTGCATATGGAGGGTCTATGACAACAGTAGGTATTAAGGCGTTGAAAGCACACCTTAGCGGGTACCTTGTACAGGTGCGGAATGGCGAGAGTGTCATAATCACCGATCATGGGCAAGAAATAGCAGAGATCGTACCCATTAGTCGAGAACGGCAGACAGCGCAATCTTTGATGGCTTCTGGACGACTTAAATGGAAAGGCGGTAAACCCACTGGTTTGAAAGGGATTAAACTTCGGGGAAAACCTATCGCCGAAACGGTAATTGACGATCGTCGATGATCCTCTATCTCGACACGAGTAGTCTTGTAAAGCTATATTTAGAAGAAGAACATAGTGAATCTGTGAGGTATTGGACAAACACGGCGAACGTTATTGCTACCTCATGTGTAGCTTATCCTGAAGCAATGGCTGCGTTCGCGCGCAGGTATCGGGAGAACGATATCGACAAAAAGGGATTCCAGAAGATCTGTAAAACTGTAAAGAGAGAATGGCCCGATTATGCTGTAGTAGAGATCGATGAAATTTCGGCGGGCGAACTTGCCATTAAGCATGGTCTTCGCGGATTTGACGCAATTCATCTAGAGGCTGCAATGGCTACTCTCGCTGGAGCAAAAGATGTATTGGTTGCATTTAGTTCATTTGATAATCGGCTAAATGCTGCCGCAGCCTCTGAAGGTTTCCAAATATTCAATGCCGATACCCCGAGCGAATAATACATTGCGCATTACAAAAACAAAATGACACTGCATCACTAAAATTAGGTACTCTTCTTAGAGGGAAAACTATCGCTTGGTAAAGCTAAAGAGTTGGCGGGTCTGTCAAATAAG
>JBGMRO010000588.1:0-2953 GCA_048061555.1 Thiohalomonadales bacterium
GCGAGCGGTGTCGTTGGTGTCGCTGTTAGCGCAGGCCTGCTAACCCCGAAATCGGTACTAGCTGCATGGCCACAGACCTCATTCGATGCAAAAAAAGTTGACGAAGCACTTACTGGGCTATATGGCAGCTCAAGTCACAGCAAAAGCGGCGATATCAATATAAAAGCGCCTGACATTGCAGAAAATGGTGCTGTGGTACCGATCACAATTTCTACCAAGCTCGCTAAGGCGGAAACTATTTCTGTGATTATCGAAAAAAACCCTTCACCTCTCGCGGCTCATTTCGAGCTGGCCAGTGGAACAGAAGGTTTTATTTCTACTCGCGTTAAAATGGGCAAGACCTCGCCTGTTCTTGCAGTAGTAAAAGCCAACGGCAAGCTCTACAGCGCGTCGAAAAAGGTCAAAGTCACGATCGGTGGTTGCGGCGGTTAATAGCATTTAGAGAACAGTTTATTTAGAGGAAAATTATCATGGCTAAAAAGAGTATACGAATTCGAGCCAAAATGAAGGGCAATCTCGTCGAAATAAAGGCGTTGATGAGCCATGTAATGGAGACTGGCTTACGAAAAGATAAAAAAACCGGGAAAAAAATACCCGCGCATTTTATCAAAGAGGTAATATCTGAACACAAAGGTAAAAAGGTCTTAATTGCTAATTGGGGCGTGGCTATATCGAAGAACCCCTATCTTTCCTTCAAATTCTCTGGTGGCGCAAAGGGCGATACCATTAAAATTAGTTGGAATGATAACCAAGGCGAAAGTGCAACCGCCGAGGCTAAGATAAAATAATAACTGTGGTTCAAGCACCACAATAATCACTAACCAACCTATTCGGATGGAGGAGTATATAATAATGAAGAGACTTCTGTTGGTTACAGCCTCGGTAGCCTATCTAGGCCTATCACCGCTAGCTGTACAAGCAAGCCCCGAGGATGACTTAAAGGCATTTCGTGGATACTTTTTGGAACGTTTTCCGAATGTTCCTTTAGAAGAATTCTCCAATGGTGTCTATTCAATTGATGCCGCTTCTCGCGAGCAATGGGAGGCAATTGAAGAATTCCCTCCTTATGAGATTGCGATAGAAGAAGGTGAAGAATTATTCAATGCACCATTTAAAAATGGCAAGACGTACGCAAGCTGTTTTGATAAAGGTGGTATCGGAATCCGCGACCAATATCCGTATTTCAACAAAGATACTGGCAAGGTTCATACTTTAGCGCTGGAAGTTAATCAGTGTCGTGAAAAAAATGGCGAAAAACCTTTAAAGTATAAAAAAGGTAAACTGGCCTCAATATTAGCGTATATGGCCTATACCACACGTGGCAAACTCATCGACACCAAGATCCCGCATGATCAACGTGCGTTAGATGCGTATGAGAAGGGTAAGACATTCTACTATGCCCGCCGTGGACAATTGAGTATGTCCTGCGCGCATTGCCATGTCGACAATGCGGGTAATCGCATACGTGCAGATATTTTGAGCCCATCATTAGGTCATCTATCGCACTTTCCTGTCTATCGTTCAAAATGGGGTGGCCTCGGTACGATTCACAGGCGATTTGGGGGCTGCAATAAACAGGTACGAGCAAAACCCTTTAAGGCACAAAGTGCTGAATATCGTAATCTAGAGTACTTTTTGACTTATATGAGTAACGGCATTCATTGGAATGGACCTGGAGCGCGTAAATAGCGTGCCCCGTATCCAGTCATTGGCGTCACTCTGTTATGACGTTTATCAATGACGCAACCAAATGCTTGAGTATTCTTAAAATAACCCGGCTTGTGGAACCTCACTAGCCGGTTTTTTTTGCTCATAGGAATGTTGAAATTGCGACTTAGCGCGCATATATCCAATTTCGGATAGGTATTTAGTGACGCAGGATGGTTATAATCCATGTTTCGTGTAAAACTATACCTCGATTTAAGTGCGCATCTAATTGGCGCACTCATAATCTATAATATTATTTTACTATAGTCTAAATTGGTAACTACTCACCCCACCTTCGTTGTGACTAGTCACCGCTCGCCTTGTTCCTGTACGTTCAGTTCAAGGTAAAAATCGGTGAAGCACGATGACAATCTCTAGGTTCCGCAAACCTTAAGATAAGTAACTCTGGCTACTAAAAGTATGCCGCACAAGAGTAACTAACAATGCCGTACAAGGGTTAGGGGAGTCGTTACCTAAATTGAACCAAATAATTACAGTTTCTCAGGAGGATATGGATGAATATCTCTAGAAGAGAGTTTCTCCACATGCTAGCCGTGGCTAGTGCGGCAGGGGTACATTTACCCGGTCTGGCAAAGACCAGTGGAATGATCAAGGCACCAAACGGTATGTATGACTTACCTAAGTTTGGTAATGTTTCCATGATGCATTTCACCGATTGTCATGCGCAATTATTGCCAATTTGGTTCAGGGAACCCAACGTCAATATCGGCTTAGCCGCTATGAAGGGACGCCCACCACATTTAGTGGGTCAAAACCACTTGGATTATTACCGAGTTAAGGCAGGTTCTGCGACTGCGTATGCCTTTACCTATCTTGATTTTGTAGAATCGGCCAAAAAATTTGGTCAAGTCGGCGGCTTTGCCCATATGGCAACGCTGATAAATCATATACGAGATCAACGCCCTAATGCCCTACTTTTAGATGGTGGTGATACCTGGCAAGGTTCCGCTACGGCGCTTTATACTAAGGGCCAAGATATGGTAGACGCATGCAAATTGCTAGGTGTAGATGTCATGACCGGACATTGGGAATTTACCTATGGCGCCGAGCGAGTCAAGGAAATTATCGAAAAAGACTTAAAAGACAGCATCGATTTTGTCGCACAAAATGTCGTCGATAATGAATGGGAAGAAGCCATATTCAAGCCCTATGTCATGAAAGAAATCAATGGTGTTCCTGTCGCCATTATTGGGCAAGCTTTTCCCTATACGCCGGTCGCAAACCC
>JBGMRO010000589.1:0-2951 GCA_048061555.1 Thiohalomonadales bacterium
CCCTTTTTGGAGGTGAGGCTTTAGCCTCGCGCTGTTTCTCGATCCCACGCACTCCGGCATGGGGTCGAGTGATTCTACCGATACAGTACCCAGTACAGATTCAGGTGAACTAGGGCGAGTAGTTACGCGTAGAAATGTATTCATGGTTAGTGATAATGTGGCGCTGATTTAATGGCACATAACCTACAAACTGAAAAGGGGAATGATGTGATCCGACAAACGCGAGAAGCTGCGCTGGGAATAATGCTAAAGGCAATGCTGGCTGTCAGCATAACCCTGCTATCATTTCAGGCCCAGTCGATGGCTGATAATAGTATCCAACCATTTGTTTTGGGGTTTAGTGGTGAAAGCGATTTTTCCAAGGAAGTTTCCATAACCAAGGAAAAATTATTTTCCGCTGGGTTTGATATTATCGGCGAATATTCTCCATACGATGATGTTAAAATATTTGTTATTACGAATAATGAATTAAAACGGACGGCAACAAAATCTGAGCGGGGTGGCTACGGCGCTATTATGCGAGTGGCAATTACCCAAGTCGGTAACAACGTTGAAGTCGCGTATACCAATCCCGTCTATTGGGCCAGTGCCTACCGTTTATCTAGCGATCTTGATGGCGTGAGTGTAAAGTTAAAGAAGGCGCTAGGGGAACTCAAGACCTTTGGTAACGGTGGGAAAAAATTAACAAAAGATGATATGCGTGAGTATCATTATACCTTTATGATGGAGTATTTTGACGACCCGAGTAAGCTTGCGAGTTTTAAAAGTCATGATGAAGCGCTACAGAAAATTGAAGCTGAACTTGCCGCGGGTGCTGGCGGTGCGCATAAAATTTATCGTATCGATTTAGGCAAGGATAGCGAAGGCGTGCAAATGACATTATTCGGTGTTTCGCTAAAAGGGTTAAGTGCAGATGATTGCAGTGGAGACCGCTATATCATGAGTCGTATAGATAAGAGTTCGCCGCGGCACAGCGCACACTTACCCTATGAGCTACTGGTATATGGATCAAACGTGGAAGCACTCTATGCACGATTTCGCATTGCGATTAGCTGGCCGGATTTACCTATGCTGTCCAGCGATACCGGAGCCACCTTCATGAGCATAATGTGTGCTCCTGGCGCTATCGAAGATGCACTCAAGCTGGTTACTGGGCAGAAAATCGATACTGACGAGGAAGAAGAGTATTAATGGCAAAGCTATCCTCTCTGCGGTTATCAAGCTCGTTTGTATCTTTGGGAGACGATTTTTATTCTGTAGTACAACCCACTCCCTTTAAAACGGATTCACGCGTCGTTCACGTAAACGATCGAGCGATCGAATTATTAGATCTTGATAGCGATATTGATACTGATCCGCTGTTTCTCGATGTGTTTAGTGGTAAGTCAATTCTTCCCAATACTCAACCACTGGCGATGCTTTACGCCGGCCATCAGTTCGGTCATTTCGTATCACAACTCGGTGACGGTCGAGCGATCATGTTGGCCGAGACGATAAATAGTAGAAATGAAAAGTGGGAGCTACAACTAAAAGGCAGTGGACTTACACCTTATTCACGTGATGGCGATGGACGAGCGGTGTTACGATCGAGTATTCGAGAATATTTGTGTAGTGCCGCGATGTCTGGATTAGGCATACCAACCACTGAGGCGCTCTGCTTGATCACGAGCGATGACGAAGTGTATCGTGAACGTATTGAGCCCGGCGCGATGATAACCCGTATGGCACCGAGTCACATTCGCTTCGGGTCATTTGAGGTGTTTTATTATAGAAATCAGTTCGAACAAATTAAGAAATTGGCCGATTTTGTTATCAAACATCATTATCCTGAATTTGTATCAGTTGAGAATCGCTACGAATTGTGGTTCGAGAAAATTGTAGATCGAACGGCCTATTTGATTGCGCAATGGCAGGCCGTAGGATTTGCGCATGGCGTCATGAATAGTGACAATATGTCTATATTGGGATTGACGATTGACTATGGGCCCTTTGGGTTTATGGAAAATTACCAACCGGGTTATGTGTGCAATCATTCAGACCATCAAGGGCGATATGCCTTTGACCAACAACCCCATATCGGATTATTTAATCTTAGCTGCTTGGCGCAGGCGCTACTACCGTTGTTTGATGAAGACAGCGACAAAGCGGTATCAATCGCTCAGGAAAAATTGTCGGCATATCAATCACACTACGTGAATCACTATGCCACAGCGATGCGCCTTAAGCTCGGTTTGGAAAACCCAATGGACAGCGATTTTACATTGGCCACGGATCTCTTGGAATTAATGGCAAAAGACAAAGTCGACTATAGTAATTTTTTTCGAAATCTTTGCGTATTTGGAGTCGACGATAATAATAATTCTAAAATAAGAGAAATGTTCTTACATAGAGAAGCATTCGATAGCTGGGCTGATATCTATCGAAGGCGGCTTGGTCATGAAAAATTAGGCGATCAACAACGTAGCAATCAAATGAAACGCCACAACCCTAAATATATTCTGCGCAACTACATGGCCGAAGTTGCCATTCAGAAAGCGGAGCGTGAACAAGATTTTTCTGAAATAGATGACTTGATGCGGGTTCTTGCTGCACCCTTTGAAGAGCATAGCGATTATGAACGATTTACAAATGAAGCACCGGCATGGGCCGGAGATTTGTCTGTCAGCTGCTCTTCCTAGTTCCATTCAACTCATGAGAAAGCTTGTGACTTTAACTAAACTTATCAAGTTTAGTTTCGCGATTATGCCCGTGGTCATTTTGGGTTGCATTTCAAATACGACTACTGAGCAAGAAAATTCTAGCCAGAACGCAACGCAACAACGACAATCCATGCTGGCGAAATTTGCAAAAATGGAAAGCTGTTGTGACACCCTCAGCGAATTAGATTATCGTGAATTTCCAAGTGAACAAGTTTGGCGCTTTTATATCGGGACAACTGACTCGGCATTCAG
>JBGMRO010000590.1:0-2949 GCA_048061555.1 Thiohalomonadales bacterium
GGTATTGTTTAATGCCGGGGATAATATACAAAGTCACGAAGGCTGGAGTCTGGATATTGTCTCCAGGGAAGAAGTCGATGGCATTATTACTTATTACGGGCGCGACGAGCAAAACAGCCAACGATCGTTAAATGAATCGGAATTGGACAATTTTTTACAGCTAAATAAACCCACAGATCGGCTATTTAGTGGGCAATTTGACCACAATAAGTGGTTTACACTGCGATATATGGCCCTTCGGTCGGTCAATCAGATCGCCCAATCTGATACCTACGGGCTTTCTGGTGCGCGTGCCGATCTCATACCGCACCAGCTCTACATCGCCCATGAAGTTGCTTCACGATTCGCACCACGGGTCTTATTGGCCGACGAAGTCGGTTTAGGCAAGACTATTGAGGCCGGCCTGATTATACAACAACAGATCTTGACCGAGAGGGCCAAGCGCGTCTTGATTGTGGTACCGCGCAGCCTGGTACATCAGTGGTTGGTGGAAATGCGGCGACGCTTTAACCTGAAATTTAGCGTCTATAATGAGTCTCGCTGCCAGGATGAGGAACAGGGTAATCCCGGTGAAAATCCGTTTCATGGACAACAGCTCATACTCTGTAGTCTGGATTTTTTGACACAAAATCCACAGCGATATGTGCAGGCCTTGTCAGGCGAGTGGGATCTGACCGTCATCGATGAAGCCCACCATCTCGAGTGGACGCCCGACAGCAGTAGCATCGAATACGACGTCGTGGAGACGTTGGCAGACCGCACTAAGGGTGTTCTATTGCTGACCGCTACGCCGGAACAATTTGGTAAGAGTAGCCATTTTGCCAGGCTGCGTTTGCTTGACCCCGAGCGATTCTCCAGTTTCGAAAAATTTGAACAAGAGGAAAAGGGCTTCGAACCCATTGCTACCGCACTGGAGATACTCATCAACCAGGAGGTCGCTGCCTATCATGACCTCGCACAACAATTGAGCAGCTTGACCGATCACAATACGGATGAATTATTGACCCAGGTGATCAATACGATGGCACAGGATACGGACCAAACCAGCTTGGAACATGCGCAAGCCCGCATCAAGTTGATCGACAATCTGTTGGATCGACATGGCACCGGCAGGATACTTTTTCGCAATACCCGTGCGGCCGTTAAAGGTTTTCCCGAGCGTCAACTGATCTCTTATCAGCTACCTTTTCCTACGGTCTATATCGAACTTCTGAATCTCATGCAGGCCGACGAGTCGCTTGAAGCCATGCTATATCCAGAGATCACCTATCGAGAGAGTGATTATAATGCTCAGCAACATTGGACCGAGATCGACAACCGGGTAATATGGTTATTGGAAACGGTGCAAATTTTAAAACCACACAAGGTCTTGCTTATCGCTGCGAATGCAACCACGGCCATCGATCTAGCACAGACACTGCGTAAGAAAACGGGCATACGGTCGGCGGTTTTCCACGAAGGTTTGAGCATGATCGAGCGTGATCGCGCAGCGGCCTATTTTGCGGACGATGAAAACGGCTGCCAAGTCCTTATTTGCTCTGAGATCGGTAGTGAAGGACGAAATTTTCAATTCGCACACCACCTGATCCTGTTTGATCTCCCCTTAAACCCTGATCTCTTGGAGCAAAGAATTGGCCGCCTGGATCGCATTGGCCAAAAAAACGTAATACAAATACACGTGCCCTATCTGGAAAAGAGTCCCCAGGCTAGCTTATACCATTGGTATCAGCGAGGGTTGGCGGCCTTTGAACACACCTGTCCAGCAGGCCATACCGTATTTACACAGGTATTTGAGGAACTCTCCAGCGTATTATTACAGCCCACCGCTAGCGACGACAAACTCGAGCAGCTTATCGACAAGACCCGCGACCTACACCAACAACTCAACGACCGCCTGCATAAGGGACGAGACAAACTGCTCGAGTATAATTCATGCCGTCTTGACGTCGCTAAACAAATAAAGACATCGATCGAAGACAGCGAAAAACACTCTAATATTGCCGAGTTTATGGAACAAATATTCGATTGTTATGGTATCGACCTGGAAGACCACAAGTATCGCTCTTTTATTATTAAACCCAGTGATCACATGCATACCGCCTATTTCCCCGGCCTTACGGATGACGGCATGACGATCACCTACCATCGAGATATCGCACTGAGTAATGAAAATATAGAATTCATCAGCTGGGAGCATCCGCTAACCATCAATGCACTGGATTTCGTCTTGGGCAGTGAAATGGGTAATTCTACCGTCACTGCGATAAAGAGTACGGCAATAACGGGTCGTCCTTTTCCTGCGGGTAGCCTGTTATTAGAGGTGATTTTTATACTCGAACCCTCATCGGTTGAGGATGTCCTGTCACGTCACAATCTGCCGCCCACGATCATTCGCGTGGTGGTAGACAAATCTGGCCAGGCGCAAACGGACAAACTTGCCCACGGCCTTGATCCCGAAAAACTGATGCTAATCGATAATGAAACCGCCAATAAAATCGTACGTAGTCACGCACAAGAGATTCGCGACATGGTGGTCGCCTGTGATCGAATCGCCTTGGAACAAACACCTGAAGTGCTGGAGCAGGCACACAAACCGGCACTACTGTCCCTGCAGAATGAAATAACCCGACTACAAGAGCTACAGGAACTAAACTCAAACATTCGTCAGGAAGAGATTGATTTTTTCGCCACCCAACAGGACAATGTGCTGGCGGCCTTGGCGAATGCCGCACCGCGATTGGATGCAGTGCGAATTATTGTTACAACATAGGTGCAACAACAATTACTGTTATGTTTCATTACTAATGGTCGTGTTTACAAAAAACGTAACTACGCACCCTATGTGTAAATTTGAACGGTAGCTGCTCAGACTGCCCCTGAAATGCGTCAGATCTAGGCAAAAATCTTAAGATAAGTTACTGTAATTCTACTAACAACATAGAATAACAG
>JBGMRO010000591.1:0-2941 GCA_048061555.1 Thiohalomonadales bacterium
ATCAAATATTAAGCAAAAATAGGGTGTGGCCGAAGAGAAAGGCGCTAGTGGGGGCTAGTTTGCGTCGCCATAACGTTGATAAATGGGAATATTTTCTAATTCAGGCCAGCGATATCGATGTCACAATAAAGGGTTTAGGAACAAGCAAAGTTTGGGATCAATTGTTACAATTGTGTTTGGGGGTCGCTGGATTGCAATTATTACGGACTCCTGATAATTGGGTTTATAGCAGTTGAATTTCATCGCACTCCGGTTTGTCTGGCTTAGAAAAGGTGAGAACTTAAGCTTAGTTTCTTATTTCGAGCGGCATGTGCATCCCTCTAGGCAATAAATTCAGTAAGCATCTAATAAATAAGAAGTCAGCGTGAAAAAAATATGAATGTACAAGACTATATGAAAACGGTGGGAAGCCAAGCAGTGCGGGCTTCTCGTCAAATTGCACGGGCCACAACAGAAACGAAGAATATGGCCTTATTGGAAATAGCGGATGCCTTACTACAGGATGCAGGGAATATTGAAGCTCAGAACCAAATAGATCTCACTGCAGGTCAAAAGTCCGGTTTGGACGCAGCACTCTTGGATCGTCTGCGGTTAAATAAGCAGGCAATTACCAATATGGTAGAGGGTTTGCGGCAAATCGCCGCTTTACCGGACCCCGTGGGCGAGATTAGCGATCTACGTTACCGGCCTTCTGGCATTCAGGTTGGCAAAATGCGAGTGCCACTCGGTGTCATTGGCATAATATACGAGTCTCGACCGAATGTGACTGCAGATGCCGCGGCACTTTGCCTAAAATCTGGCAATGCAGCGATACTACGAGGAGGTTCGGAGGCAACAAATTCCAATCTAGCCATAGCAAAGGCGATAACTGCGGGTCTGGATAAAGTGGGTTTGAATGCACATGTGATACAAGTATTGGAAACTACTGATCGGCAAGCGGTAGGCGAGCTTATTTGTATGGAGGGGGTGGTAGACGTCGTCGTCCCGCGCGGCGGAAAAGGGCTCATAGAGCGAATAAGCCGTGAAGCCAGGGTACCCGTGATCAAACACCTAGACGGAATATGTCATGTGTATATCGATGCCAGCGCCGATATACAAAAAGCGATCGATATTGCCTTAAATGCGAAGACCCATCGTTATGGGGTTTGTAATGCCATGGAAACACTTTTGATTGATGCTAATATAGCCGCTGAGCTATTGCCCACATTGGCATTGCGCTATCGGCAAGTCGAGGTGGAATTACGGGGTTGCGAGCGATGTCGAGAATTAGATCCTGAGATTCTACCTGCGATCGCGGCAGATTGGAGCACAGAATATTTGGCACCCATATTATCAATACGTATAGTCGATGGTCTAGATGAGGCGCTCGAACATATACACAGGTATAGTTCAGGGCATACAGAGGCAATTGTTAGTGAAGACTACTCTAAAACGCGACGATTTGTCGCCGAAGTTGACTCTAGTTCAGTGATGGTCAATGTATCAACGCGATTTGCGGATGGCTTTGAGTACGGTTTGGGTGCTGAAATTGGTATCAGTACGGACAAAATCCACGTCCGGGGTCCGGTGGGCTTGGAGGGATTGACATCGCAAAAGTATGTTGTATATGGTAATGGGCAGATTCGAATTTAGGTGTAGCGGTATGATAGGTATATTTGGTGGTACGTTTAACCCGATCCACATCGCTCACATTAAGTTGGCAGTGGAAATTCAGCGATGTCTCAATCTGGATCGAGTACGGATGATACCCTGTGGGTTGCCCGCACACCGGGAATGCCCCGAAGTGAGTGCTGAAATGAGATTTCAATTATTGCAAGGTGCAATACAAGGATATCCTGGCTTACTGGCCGATGACAGGGAATTAAGGCGGGCCGGCCCATCGTATATGATTGATACACTCGAATCTCTGCGCGCTGAATTCTCAGATACAATGGTTCTTATACTAGGTATCGATGCCTATAACCATTTAGATAGCTGGAAAAATTGGCACTCTTTAATATCCCTCGCCCACATAGTTGTGATGAGAAGGCCGGGTGATGACCATAAGCCGCATTTCAGCAAAGTTCTCTCGAAATTTACAAAAATGCATCTTACTGAAAACGATGCTGATTTGCTTGATCAGCGTTCGGGCAAGCTGTTGTTTCTTCACAATACCGAGCACGATGTATCGTCCACACGGATTCGAGAGAAGCTTGCTGCCGGACAACGTGTCGAAGAATTGCTGGCAAAAAGTGTCAGTGATACGATAAATAAGCAGGCGTTGTATAAAAATAAGGAGTACAGAAATTTGAGGCACACAATCCAACAACAATAAAATCAAACCGGTAGTATTAAGCCCTGCTGTGACTATCCTCCCCCCGGGGTGATTAGTTTCGACCAAGGAATCAATGAGGGTAACCACTCATGCGGCCCCAGTAAAGCCTGAGCAGCTACCAAATAAGAACGAGGTTTTTTTATCGACACCTTTAAGACAATGAAATAGATCGAATATGACACAACAAGAGTTAGTAACATTAGTGGTTGATGCACTAGAAGAACGCAAGGCGCAAGCGATTTCCGTTATCGATGTCATGGGAAAAACGAGTGTCACCGATACGATGATCATAGCGAGTGGTACATCAAGCAGGCAAGTGGCTGCAATCGCGCAAAACGTAATTGAGTGCGCCAAAAATAAACACTTAATTCCTCTCGGCGTTGAAGGCAGTAAAGCAGCAGAATGGGTGTTAGTAGATTTAGGCGACGTAGTTGTGCATGTCATGCAGAGGGAGACACGTGAGTTCTATCAGCTAGAAAAATTATGGGGTACGGAATCCGTCGAACGTAGCGGTACTCAATTATAGTCGTTTATACCTAGTGCCCGTCCATAAACGAGGATATTTCCCCAAGATCAAGGCGCACGAATTTTTTAAAGCGCAGCATAGACTACTATGTGAGCATTTAA
>JBGMRO010000592.1:0-2941 GCA_048061555.1 Thiohalomonadales bacterium
GGGCACTAGACTAGCGTTAATCGACTTCTTCAATGTAACTCCGCGCGATCGGAGTTTGTACATATTGTTTATTGCCATTGACGGTAGCCCAAAAATAATAATAACCTTTAGTAGGCTCTGTCGTAACCTTGCCATCTTTTACCAGCCATGATTTAACATGACTGCCTTCAGCGAACGTTACCTTATAATCACCTTCTAACCAGGTCACTCCCAAACGACTAATCTTGTTTTGCTGTTCCTCTGAGCAAGCCGAAAATAAGAACACTAGAAGAAATAAGATCATCACTCGGGTCATATTGAATATACTCATTTCACTCTCCAATTTAATTAAAAATTTAATAACTACAAGTAGATATCAATAAAAAAAACACCCTAAATATTCATGATAAAAATAAACGTGACTAAGCGCTACCTGCCACGCCCAAATAACTGGAATTTCGCCCAGTATGCAGGATGCTGATAATCTTTGCTCGCAATTAGACGCATTTTCGCCCGACGGACCGCTGAGGCAACCGAAATGCGTGGTGAATTAAGATTTCTGTACAGCTCGTCCATAAATAGCGGTGTCGCCTCAAATGCCTGTGGCCACAGGCTAACAATAGTACTTCTACTACCCAGATTATAAGAAATCGTCATCAAACCCGCATCAGAATCTTGCCTAGGTGTACTACCGTTGCTCAGAACCACTAAGTCCAGTCGTTGCGCGTGTTTTTTTTGATAACTCAATCGCACTCGCTCTGCTAATGTCGCCAATGGTATATTGCCCTCAGCCAGGGTGACAAAAGACTTGAGATAATTTGATTTAACCGACAACGGCATAGACATATGCACACGTGTACTATTATTCGACTGCATGACCTTTTGCATACTATCGAGTTGCAGGGCACTATCGAATTTCAACAGCGATGTTGTCACCGTCGTTATACTGTCCACCTCCTTTTTGAGCAACAGTGAAGAAGCAAAACCGTTCTTTTGCGAGGTCAATCCAAAATACAATAAAGAACTCCGTTTCCGACCACGGACATCATTATTGCTTAGCATCAAGCCTGGACTCGTCACGATTGAATATTGCTCGATTAAATAGCGCCTGCCTTTCTTATCAAATAATACTGATGGTGGGATAGATGCTAACGTTTTATCTAAGACGAATACCAACGAACTAATATTTTGTCGTAATAATTTCATTTTAAAAGGTTCAACCAACCAGAAATATAATGACATCGCATCTTCTTGAAAGTCAAAATTCTTGCTTGGATGTTCGATTGCTAAACGCACTGCATTGATTTTTTCGAGTAGTTGTGCCTTATCAATATCGCTAGTATAACGCTGCAACCCATTGGGTAAACTCAATAATATTTCGAGTCGATCTGGATAAACCACCGGATATATCACAGCTGTTTTTTTCGACAATATCGCTATTGACTCCTTATTTTTCTCATAATCCGCATAATCGTCGTTGAGTAATTTTTTGTAATAGAAATAGTTTTTCTCTTCAATTAATATTCTCAACTCAGATAGCGACGCATCAACTTCAAGATTATCTCTTGGCGTGAAGCTCTGAGTAAAATACAAATCTACTAAGGCGTCGTATACGCCAAACAACATCGCGGTTACAGAAGTTTCTACGTCATTACCTTTATCTAAAATTAGTTTTTTTAATAAACCCAAAGCCAAGCGATAAGCTTTGGCAGATTCGTCAACATGATCACTTAGTTTTAATAAGCGTCCCTGTTGCACATAGAGCGGGATCATAACAGCACTATTTTTATCGACTTGGTCACCCCGCAAGCCCTCTTGTAAAATTTCCAATGCGACTGCGTAACGACCTTCTTTTTCATAGAGTAAGGCCAATCGACCGGAGGTCGAAATTATTAGAGGCCCATCCATTAATTTTATCGATAACAGAAACGCCTCTACCGCGACATTTTGAAACTCATCATTAACCTCACTAGACAGATTTTTAACGGTTAGATTACCATAGATGTTAGAAACCTCGACGAACTGTTGCAATCGCTTTTTTTCGTCCGGCGTCATTCTGATAAAGCTTATTAACTCCAATAAATTTATCTCTGACGGTGCATCCTCATCCAATTTCGTATTGAGGGCAAAATATAAAATCCCCACGTCTGCGGCAAGCAAGACTTCATTATTGTCTCTTAACTTTATATAGGCCGAGTTAAAATTTGTTAGCGCGGCAGTGGTGTCAGCATGATTCAATTGCACTTCGCCTAGTGCTTGCTGGGTTATGGCAAATATCAAAGGAATATTGAGTTGCTTAGATAACTCGAGTACCAAATTGTAATATACGATGGCGGCACCATATTTTTTATTTGAAAATTTTATGCTTGCGTGCTGATTATTTTCAAGCCATTGTAGTTTTTTATCCTGTAATTTTTGCAACAACGGCTGTAGATTCACCAGTATTTTTTCGGCCTCCTGAAATTCGGCGACGCGTATATACAAACTACTCAAAAATAGTGACGATTGAGCAATTAGCAACTTATTGCCCCCATTTGTCTTGAGTGCAAGTAATTTGCGCATAGCCAGTATGCTAGACCCAGTCTGATTACTGCTGTGTCGGTAAGCATCTTTGACTAACTGAATTTCAGGTAATATATCCATATCAAGATATTTCGAATATTTAAAAAATTCGCCCCAAGCCAAACTCGGTACAGCGAAAATCAAAATAAGACACATTGTTAGGTTAATTAGTCCCCTTTTTAAAATTTGACTCAACATTATCGACATTATTAATTACTCTATCCACGACTTTCGGCAGTCGTTATTATATTATTTGTTTGTGATTTAGGATATGAAGTCGCGGGTTATTTAATGCTACTACTAAAATTAGCGCCCAACAAAGCTATGCTCACGAGCCAAATAGCGGTCCATATGTAGAAACGGGTATACACGACGTATATCATAAGAACTGAAAACAAGC
>JBGMRO010000593.1:0-2940 GCA_048061555.1 Thiohalomonadales bacterium
ATGCTGACCTCTAAAACGAGGAGACATTGGTGTTTTCTCTTCCGGATATTGCACCGTTATTTTTGTCTTAAAAAAATACTTACCCGTGAGCGCCAAACCTTTAAATAGTTCGAACAAGAATAAACTTCGTATATAGTTCGTGACTGTTCTCATATTTTTCTCAATCAGTATCTTTATTCAAGTTTTAGAGATTTATAGCGTACTTTAAGCGCAGCTTAATCAAACCAAGGCCCAACATTCGCGACGACTGCCGCCGCCACGACCAACAACCATACGATGGTAATTGGAATAAAAATTTTCCACCCTAAACGCATAATTTGATCATAGCGATAACGAGGAAAAGTCGCACGAAACCATAATAATAAAAACAGAAAAAAACCTGTTTTAGCCAATAACCAATGAATCCCGTCGCCGAGTAAATATCCAATAAGATTATCTTGATTCAATATCGCAGCGGGCAGGACTCCTTCTAACGGCGTCAACCAACCGCCTAAAAACATCAAGGCCGTCAATATCGAAATCAAGATCATATTCGCGTATTCCGCTAGGAAAAAGACCGAAAACATCATCCCAGAATATTCAACATGAAAACCCGCAACGAGTTCCGACTCGCCCTCCGCGACATCGAAAGGCGCGCGATTTGTTTCTGCAACGCCAGATAAAAAATAGATAAAAAATAACGGTAACAGTGGGAGCCAATACCAATTTAGGACACCGCCCTGCTGGTGCATGACAATCTCACCGATATTAAGACTACCGGCTGCGATTAAAACACCCACTATCGCGAATCCCATAGCGATTTCATAGGACACAATTTGCGCAGCAGACCGTAGTGCGCCAAGAAAGGCATATTTAGAATTTGACGCCCAACCGGCGATAATGACACCGTAAACACCGATAGAGGTCATTGCTAATACGTATAATAACCCGGCATTGACATTCGATATAACCATGCCGTCGTCAAACGGGATGACGGCCCAGGCCGCCATAGCCGGGCCCAAGGTTAAAATGGGTCCTATAAAAAACAAAAATACATTGGCGTTTGCAGGGAAAATTGTTTCCTTTACCATCAGCTTCAATGCATCAGCGATAGGTTGCAGTAAACCATAATACCCAACTCGATTAGGACCGATACGAACCTGCATAAAACCGATGACTTTTCGTTCCGCCAAAGTGATATAGGCGACCGCGCCCAATAGAGGTAACAATACGAGCACTATTTTTAGTAACGCGAACAGCGTAACCACCACCTCGTCAGGTAGCCAGCCTAAATATTGTTGCAATAATTCTAACATGGAGAAAAGTTACCCTTTTTCGTTCCTATAAACTTGTCGTTCAGGATTATTTATCACGCCCGTGCCAGCTCAATTTCTGTCAGACTGTTATCAATTGCAGCCGTTTGCTCAATGCCAGCAGGAATTAGCACGCAGTGGTCCGCAATACTTTCGTCGATATTCACCGGTAATACGACTTGCCTTCCATTTTGAGAAGCCACGGTGTTGTCTCCATCAGCAAGACCGTACTGTTTCGCTAATTGACTATTCATAAAACACGCTGCATTGATTGCCAGTTTCGTTTTGTGCAACGCCTTGGCACGTCGTTGAATTGTATCTCCTGCATAGACATGGTACTCAGATACTCGTACTAAACCCTGCCGCTTGGCCGGAATTGGGATCGGGGCCTGCAAAGGCATTTCATTGGCTGGAATCACGTCACCCAATTTGTTTTTTAATTCATCTCGTATTTGCTCAGAATTTGTATATTCATAACCGACCAAGTCAAAATAGTTACCAATGACTCTAAAAATTTTCCAAGCAGGTTTTGCGTCGCCCAAGGGTGGCACCGTAGCAGAAAAACTCTGCCAACGTCCTTCAACATTGACATAAGTGCCGGACGTCTCGGTGAATGGGGTTATGGGCAACATCACGTTTGCGTATTGCTCGGCCTCTCTGTTTTTATAAATCGAAAAACAGGCAACAAACTCGGCTCTAATTAATGCGCTACTCGCCTCGGCAGGTTTCGAGCTGTCTGTCTCTGGCTCCAAATCCATCAATAGGTAAGCCGACAAACCATTCGTAAACATGTCTGATGCGTGGATTCCCTCTTCACTAACTTTACGGCCACCATAGTTCCTATGGGGTAATACGCCCGCTAACCACGCACCAGAGGTATTACCAAAATCACTCAAAAAACCAAAGCTGGATTCGCTGAGCGACGCCACGATAGTTGCTAATGCCGTTAATACGGTTGCATTTTCATGATTGATAGCCTGCGGTCCGAGTACAATAGCAGAGTCTTCGGCCTTGTGTAGATTTGCAGCAATGATTTGATGACGCTGCTCGACTTTCGCTGACTTTATTAAATCAGTTTGCGCAGCATTAAGATTTCCCTTAGTCAAATTTTGCAGTGCCTTCGCAACTCCAGCGAGCTCGTCATAAAATGCGGCCGGACTAACAATGCAACACTCTGACACCGGCATATGAAAATCATAATCGACCGAATTTATGCACATAATCTTTGCACCGAGCGATGCCGCTTTACGAATCCGGTTTGCTGCAATCGGTTGATCTAATCGTACATTTGATCCAACCAACAACAATGCGTCGTTTTCTTCAAAAGACTTGATACTTTGACCTAACCACGGAAATAAAGGCGCATCGGCCTGCGAACTAAAATCGTTTTGACGCACCCGGTGATCAATATTGGAAATTTCAAGGTCACGCATCAATTTTTGAAACAGATAGAGTTCTTCTACTGTTGCCGTGGCCGACGCTAAGGCACCAACTTGGGATGTACCGTATTGTGATATTACGTTACGTAAACCGTTTACCGTTGCCTCCAAGGCAGTTTCCCAGTCTGTTTCTTGCCACTCACCATTGACTTTAATCATGGGTGACGTCAATCTGTCCTCGCTATTTAAAGCTTCATAACTAAAACGAT
>JBGMRO010000594.1:0-2936 GCA_048061555.1 Thiohalomonadales bacterium
CTGGTTGACGATATACTACATACTGGACGTACTATCCGTGCCGCAATGAACGAAATTTTCGATTATGGGCGACCGGCTATGATTACGTTAGTGGTGCTCGGCGAACGTACGGGCCGCGAATTACCGATTCAAGCGGATATCGTTGGTAAACAATATGAACTACCCGATAACGAACACATAAAATTGGTAGGACCACAGGATATGCATTTTACTGTGATCAATCAGTCATGATTCAAGAAAATATTCAATTTGATGAACACGGTAGACTACGCCACTTATTAACGATTGATGGCCTCAAACGCAAAACCATTATTGAAATTCTCGACGCCGCGATTTCGTTTAATAGCGTCGCCGGACAAGCCGTTAAAAAGGTGCCTTTGTTGCGTGGCAAGACAGTCGTCAATCTCTTTTTTGAGGCGAGCACTCGTACACTAACCACCTTCGAACTCGCCGCAAAGCGCCTGTCCGCCGATGTATTAAAAATAAATATTAGTGCATCCGCAGCGGCCAAGGGTGAAAGCCTACTGGATATGTTGCGCAATCTGGAGGCGATGCACTGTGATATGTTCGTGGTTCGCCATGCCGAAAGTGGTGCCTCCTATTTTATCGCCAGCCACGTCGCCCCTCATATTAGCGTCATAAACGCAGGCGACGGCCAACATGCCCACCCCACCCAGGCGCTACTGGATATGTATACAATTAGACAATACAAGGGCGA
The DNA here is from genome assembly GCA_048061555.1 of Thiohalomonadales bacterium. GTDB lineage: Bacteria > Pseudomonadota > Gammaproteobacteria > SZUA-152 > SZUA-152 > JBGMRO01. The sequence continues at coordinate 719 of JBGMRO010000594.1, forward strand.
ATTTGCCGCGCTAACCATCGCCATTGTCGGGGATATTAAACACTCCAGGGTCGCCAGATCACAAATTCAGGCACTCACCACATTGGGAGTCTCCGAAGTCCGGGTAGTCGCACCGAAGACGTTATTACCTTCGCACGTCGAATCTTTGGGCGTGCATGTATACCATGACTTGGAAAAGGGTATTGCAGATGCCGATGTCATTATCATGTTACGATTACAAAAAGAACGCATGGAAAATGCCTTATTACCCAGTGAGCGTGAATACTTTAGCCGCTATGGCCTAACCTGCGAAAAATTGAAGGCCGCCAAGCCAGATGCCATTGTGATGCATCCAGGGCCCATAAATCGTGGTGTGGAAATGTCCTCTGAGGTGGCAAACGGACCACAATCGGTAATACTGCAACAGGTAACGAATGGCGTTGCTATACGTATGGCAGTCATGTCGATGGTGCTCGGTAGGCCGACGATGTAGGGGCGCTAGAATAAGCGTTGTGCATCCACCAATAATTTGAAGCATTGCTAAACTCTTGATGAGAGAGATGAACATTATTGTTATGAACATAGCTTTTATGAACATAGTTTTTATGAACATAGTCATATGAATGTCGTGACATGAACATAGTCATTAGAGACGGCCGTATAGTAGATCCTGCCAATAAAATCGATACGGTCGAAGACATCTATCTAGCCGACAAGATAATAATCGCTCGAGGTGCAAGGCCAGACGGCTTCCAGATAGAGTTGGAAATCGATGCTACCGGAAAGATCGTGTGTCCCGGTTTGGTCGACCTTAGTGTACGACTACGCGAACCGGGTTACAAAGCAAAGGGTAGTATCGCTACCGAGACAAAAGCGGCCGTCAGCGGCGGCGTTACCACAGTTTGTTACCCACCCGATACGATACCTGTGGTCGATTCTGCTGCGGTAGTAGAATGGATACACCAGCGTGCGGTACAGGCAGGTTTCGCCAAGGTACTACCCTATGGTGCCTTGACACAGGGACTATTGAGCGAACACATTGCAGAAATGTGGGTCTTAAAACAGGCTGGATGTGTCGGTATGAGCAATGCCTATAAACCCGTAAAGACCGAAATTATGCGTCGTTCAATGGAATATGCGGCGAGCCATGATATTACCTTGTTTCTACATGCAGAGGAATCCAGCCTAAGCGCCAACGGCTGCGTCCATGAAGGTGTGGTCAGTACCCGTCTGGGTCTGGGCGGTATACCTGAAGCCGCCGAAACGGTGGCATTGGGCAGAGACCTAAACTTAATCGAGCTTACCGGTGCGCGTTCACACTTTTGTCATATATCTAGCGCCAATGCCGTAAAAATGATCGCAGCGGCACAAGCAGATGGCCTACCTGTTACCGCAGACGTGACTATTTTTCACCTCTACCTCACAGAGATTGATATCGGGAATTTCAATACCCAATGCAATGTTCGTCCACCACTACGCACACAGCGAGATTTAGAAGGTTTACGCGCAGGCCTGATATCCAATACCTTAAGTGCTATTTGTTCCGACCATCAGCCACACGATATCGACGCAAAACTAGCGCCTTTCCCGAGCAGCGAACCAGGTATCTCGAGTATCGAGGGTTTACTGCCACTCTGTCTGCGATTGGTCGATGAACCACTATTTAGTCTCTCAGAGGCCCTCTCCAGAGTAACCATCAATCCAGCAAAGATTCTAGGCATAGAGGCAGGCACATTGAGCATAGGAATGCCGGCCGACGTGTGTATATTCGACCCAACAAAATATTGGCAGTTGAGCCAAGAATCCATGTTCAGCCACGGTAAAAACACACCGTTTATGGGCTGGGACCTAAAAGGACAGGTCACCCATACCTTCGTCGACGGCAGGCTTGTCTTTCAACAGGATGCTCACTCAGGTGGACCACTATAATGAAGCAATCTCACCAACATCCGCCCCATCGTGACACTATCGAGATTGAACTGGCAGAAATAATCGATCATCAAAGCTTCGCTGGCAACCAATTTATACTCACGGCACGCGCAGAGAAAATCGCCAACATGGCTAATGCGGGGCAGTTCGTACATATCCAATGTAGCCCCGATCTACCGCTACGACGTCCGTTATCCATTATGCAGGCATCACCTTCACAAGGAAGTGTTTCGTTTCTGTATAAAGTCTTGGGCATCGGCACCCAGCAACTTTCCCAACGCAAAATTGGAGAGTCTATAAGCTTACTGGG
>JBGMRO010000595.1:0-2930 GCA_048061555.1 Thiohalomonadales bacterium
TTTTAGACTCACCCGTAGGGGGACTACGCGATCGCCTAAAATCAGAAAAAAATAGCTTATCTTCAGCACCTTAGTCGCCCTCGCTACGATCCAACTGATGTGTTAGGATTATATTTCTACTGTGCATTAATCTGTTTGATTCGTTGGATTGCGAGTGAGTTAGCCGCATCGATCGTCAACACTTTTTGGTAAAATACCTGGGCCTGTTTAAACCGCTTTTGGGAAAAATAGACATTTGCTAATTGTGAGTTTGCATCGATATTAGTTGTATTCTTACCTACGATATGCAGCAAAATTCGTTCGGCTGCATCGAGCTTACCCAGATAGATGTGCGTACGTGCTATCGCAAGGGCTATTATTTCGGAGTCTGGCTCGATGATGAGTGCCTTTGTGTAGAGCTCGCGTGCCTTACTGTAATACTTTAGTCGGATAAGCGCATCGCCGATTTTCATATACGTGTCAGTCGGTAATGTTGTCTTCTTGGCAACGCTTGTATATTCTAGATACGCTTTATTATTATCACCCAGTTTTTCATAAGTCAGCGCGAGGTTGAGACGAGTGGTGGTGGATTTGGGGTTTATTTCCAGTGCGTCGATATAGTTAATGACAGCGTCGTTAAAATTATTCTCTTCATAATAAATATTACCCAAATTACCATAGGCGACGGATACCTGATGCGGATATAGACGGATGACGTTTTGCCATAAAGTCTTATCGTTTTTCCATGTCGCCAATTGTTTTTTTGTGATACCACCTAAGGCGAAGCCTATAATCAGTACGCATGTAAAGACGATAAATTTTTGTGTGTTCGAATGGGTGAATATTTTTGCGAAACGGACTAAGGCCAAACCGATTAAAATATAGAAACCCAACATCGGCAGATAAGTGTATCTGTCTGCCGCTGCTTGATCACCCACCTGCACAATACCGATGACCGGAAACACACTGATAAGATAATATAACCATCCGCTAATCCAGTATTTTGAACCGTTTCGTGCGGCAACGATGGCTAGCCCGGTGACTAGGATTAAGGCTACCGGAGCGAGAAAACTGACGGGGTCCAGGTCGCTTATCCACTCAGGGTAAGGGTAGAAAGCAGAAAGATTGGTAGGGAGAATGAATTTGTAGATATAAAAAAAAATACTATAACTCGCGTTTAAAAATCTCACCAGCAGAGAAACTTCTTCGAAGCTACGTGTGGCACCACTCATAAATTGGGTGATCAAGGTAATTAGAGCGACCGCAATAGCCACCAGAAAAAACAAATATTTTTCCTTGATGAGCGGCCAAAATTGTTCTCTAACGCGGTTAGCAAGGGAGATTCGTCTAAGCGGATAGTAATCCAGTATCAATAAAACCAATGGCAAACTAATGGCCATAGATTTAGACATTAGGGCGAAAATAAATAGGAACACAGAGAGAGTTTTGTAATGTTGATTTTCTGTTGATTTTGCATATTTCAGATATGCGATAATGGATAACATGAAAAATAGTGCGCTGAGCAGGTCTTTGCGCTCGGCCGCCCAGGCGACTGATTCGATATGTTGTGGGTGCAGTAAGAAAAACAGTGCTGCAATAAATGCACTTATAAATGAATAAAAATTTGTACGCAGCGCAGTGAAACTTGCATCAGTTTGCGGGTTTTTTTTATTAACAGAGTGCGATTTCAGCAAACTAAGGATTAGAAAAAAGAAGCAGATCGTATTTATCGCATGTAGAAACACGTTGCCCAAATGGTGCATTTTAGGTTTGTCACCCCACAATGCGAAATCGATCGCATGCGATAACCAGGTTAACGGATGCCAATTACTGGCATAGGCCTGGGTAAGCATCCACCACAGATTATTTCCACTTAGTTTCTGAATATGGGGGTTTGCATTGATGTACATATTGTCATCCCAATGCAGAAAGTCATGTTGCGCGACTGCGGCATAGACATAGAATGCAATAAAGATAAATAATAGACTAACCAATGTATAACTAAGGGCTAATTTTCTATTGGTCATCTGAGTTAATATTATCGTCTAACGCCAAGAACAATCGACTGCTTCTAAGGCCCTTTTTATGGGCGATATACTCTATTGTGGTGGCGATGACGCCTAGACCATATTTACTCGCGTCAATAAAATTTATCGATGACGAACCCGCCTCATAACGTGTTGGGCAAGTTATTTCCCCAATCGCATAACCTGCGTATATGATCTGCAGTAACATTTGGTTATCAAACAAAAAACCGTTTGCGTTTTGATTTAAAGGGAGATTCTCCAGTATGGATTTAGAGAAGGCGCGATAACCGGTATGATACTCAGATAATTTATAGCCCAACATTAGGTTCTGGAAAGCCGTTAAGAAACGGTTTGCAATGTATTTGTGGTAGGGCATGCCACCTTTAATCGCCCCACTGCCTAATATTCGAGATCCCAATACGCAATCAAATACACCCTCGGTGATGAGTGACGCCATACTGCGTATTAATTTCGGCGTATATTGGTAATCTGGGTGTAGCATGATGACAACATCTGCGCCTAAATGCAGTGCTGTGTTGTAACAGGTCTTCTGATTTCCGCCATAACCCATATTTTTGTCATGCCGAATGATATGGCGTATTCCTAAGGCATTTGCCACCGCTACGGTATCGTCTTGACTGCAATCGTCAATGAGAATGACCTCATCCACAATATCTGCTGGGATTTCACGGTAAGTCGCTTTTAATGTCAGTGCGGCATTGTAGGCCGGCATCACTACAATTATTTTTTTGTTCTCTAGCATACTGCAGCTCTGAGTGTAGCTGATTGACCTGATGAATCTGCCGTTTTGAAAATTATTGATCGTGGCATAACTCAGTTTAGTATAGTCGGTATAGAGAGGTGCTGTGTTGTTCGGGAACGGATTTTAGCAGGAGTTACTCTGGATGGCGTCGCGATTTAGCC
>JBGMRO010000596.1:0-2909 GCA_048061555.1 Thiohalomonadales bacterium
GTAATTCAATAGGTTTGTTGGGTTGGTCGATCAACCCTTTCCATACCATCGGGGAGTTTTTACCCAGCTCGACCAGGTCCAGGCTTTCAAAGTCTGTGAGATGAATATTGTCCACGGGCAATAACATGAAGCCGGTTTCTTTTTTACGACCAAACGCTGTTACCGTGCGTTTTATACGCCGAGGTATCTGGATATCGACCAATAGGTCTTGTCGGTCCTGTTCACTGAACCCTTGACGACCGGCATACACTGGACGCCGGTATTTTACCTGGCGCTCGATATCCTCCTTCCGTCCAGAGTCTAGCGGACTTAAACCGGGTACCCGTTTGATCGGGATCAGTTCTCCACTCTCGTTGGTCATTCCCAGACCCACCGGCAAAAATTGACCTTTATCTCTTGAGTCAACCCGACTATACAGGGCATCATTCAAACCATCACCGGCGGCATTGTAGACCCAATACAAGACAAATCGATTGGCGACAGTCTCGTTGTTAGCGCCTGCGTAGCTAAAACACACTTTGTTCGGCACGTAGGCCACATAGGAGGCCCCGGTCATTACGGTGGCGACATGATTTAGCTGTGACATAGAATATCCATTGTTAAAGAAACCATTGACCGTGGAAGACTTAGGGTCACACGCTGCCTTCCATCTACCGATAACAGACATACTTGTTGACTATCGATACGCTAAAACTAATACATGCCACACCAATTGTCAACTTTTTAATATGTTGACAACTGGATATGGAAATAGGTGGACTTTGGGGATGCAAGTCTTCTAGTGAGGCAGGAGGTGAAATGACCAGAAATCGAATACGTACTTGGTAGATAGATATTCAGAGACTACTTTTTTGGTGAGAATCTATAATCCTAGATTCATTAGTTGAATCGTAGCGAGGGTGCCTAAGGTACTAAAGATAATGTGTATTTCAATTTTTTATGGCGATCGCGTAGTCACCCTACGGGTGAGTCATCAAAAATGGAAATACGCTTTAGATTCAGTGCATTAGGCGACCGCAGTAGATTCAACTAATGAATTTAGGATAATGGCAGGTTTTTCCTAGCCACGGTGATAATGGTACCGCATAGGAGCAATGGTGTGGATTCAACACGATTTATGGAAATACCGACATATTTTTCCGATAGGCCAATTCGGGTAATCTAGCGAATTTACCTTCTTCAAATACGCCCAATTTTTCAAAAGTTTTTGTTGTTTCTTCCAACTTCAAATAATTAAAAGTTGCTGTAAAATGGTGAGCGCGATCGAGCATACGGCAGTAAGAATTATAGTTATTATTTCGAGTTACGCTTCTTAAACCCAATAGATAATCGTCTCGGAAGCAGGTTGGTATCAGTATTCTTTCTAATCCGGCAGAGATAAGTTCTGCATTCATCATTTTTCTGGCCATACGGCCGTTACCATCGATGAACGGATGAACTTCTGCAATAACAAACATGATATACATCGCTTTAGCAACGGCACAATCTAGTAAAGAGTAATAATGAAATGCCCTACTCAAAGTACCTTCCACTCGATCTGGTTCTACAAATATTGTATTGCCAGCAACATTATTTACCGCTTTAAATTCACCTGGCTTTTTTTCAGGACTTTCATCCATAAAATAGCGATGGCGCATCACCAATATATCGAGCAAATCATCTGCACTTTTTGGCAAAATATTCATTTCCACCCTGTCAGAAAGTATATCAAAGGAACGCATAATATTATGACTATCCTCGTGCATTGATTCATTAACATTTCTATTAAAAATTATATCCTCCGCCTCGACAACCGGAAAACGAGTACCTTCAATATAATTTGAAAAATAAGCGTCCCAAAACGCCGCATTTTCATGCGCGATCAGGTCATCGGACTGTGGCCGCCGGTAAATAAACTGACATCGTTTTATATACGATGCTAGTCCAGAAAATAATTCCACGCGTTGCTTATCATAGGGGTCACCGTGGCTTCGGGCAGCGGCAAGTTTACTGATAAGATGGCCTTTATGTGATCCTAGCAGACTGCCAATAATCGAATCCAGTTTCTTAAATTCTTTATCCCAGCCTCCATATTCAGTTATCACGCGAGCCTGCCCTCTAATTCTGTTTAGTTCATTTTCCCCTAAACGGCCCAGCGTAGTTTCCAGCCACTCTTCCACCCAAGTCTGTCCTAGAGATTTATGCAATCCACGGCTTACTTCTAGGTTTTCCAGTAACATACGTTCAGTACCCGATATGTGCGCACCCATAATTTGCTGATCGTATTCAGGTATAAATTTTGGTCCAGGGACTTCGACAATTTTTATCCCATGAATATCTCGCTTACGACTGCGGCTACCGGTGACATAGATACAATCGTCATGTATTCGATATTCAAAAGCGGAGCGATGGGATATCACAAGCTCCGGGTAAGCGTGACCGATAATCTTAATAATGGCACTCGCCACCTGCTGCTTTAGCGGCATCTTCAAGTCATCGCTATATATACGCTTGCTCACCATCAGCCATTCTCCCTCGCGGACTTTTTCAGATCGCTGCCTGGCCTGTCGGTGATTGCTGCTATCTAGGTAATATAGGCTCACAAATACGGTCCTCACTGTGCATATGCGTGTCATTTGTATATATAATAGCAACTATGCACACCATTTGCATAATACAATTGATAGATTGATCTTAATTTGCAGGTTTAAACTAGAGAAACAGGGGTTGCGATGGGATCAGGCCGACATAATGGCATTTATTGACCCAGCAAAATTAGTAAAAGGGCAGATTTTGTGTAATCTTGAATCTAAGGGTCTCTATCACATTGAATGTGGCGCTTTTAATGTGTGCCCCTTTTTCTTTTCTATCGAGCAACATCCTTAAAATATTTTTTGCTTTCATTTAAGGCATACAATCCAGCAGGAAAC
>JBGMRO010000597.1:0-2896 GCA_048061555.1 Thiohalomonadales bacterium
TGCCACCCTAGCTGGCCCGGCATTATATGCTGCAAAAGAGAACAATGTCTGGTCTAACGAATCAATTTCGGGCTTATCAAAATATCGGTTACGTAAGAAACTCAGATATTTAGTGCCAGCCTTTATATTTTTTTCAAGATCTTCTATCTGAGGTATAGCCACGTTTTTATCCGAGGCTGTTTTTTTCATCACTTGCATTATACCGATCGCCCCGACATGACTTTTTTTGTATGGTCAAGGCCTCAAACTTTGCAACTTCTTCTTCAGGGACAAAGCCATGATTAGCGTCGATAACTAGGTTGTCATAATCTGATGCCTGAGCGGTGCCGCTATATTCTATTGAAAACAACCAATTATTCCCGTTAATATTTCCACCATCACATCCTGCTGGTGTTCTCAAATATTTAATTAGTAAATCTCTATTCATTTGCACTCGCTATTTGTTTTTATAGGCATAACGTCTTGCTCAGCGGCAATTTAAAGTGGCACGTTTTTGCGAATGCAGAACAAGTGACGCTTTAAATTGTCCGTTGGAGCATTTTCGATTAATGACTGTTTGGTGCAAGCCATTTGAACGGTTTAGAAACCACGAATCTATCGGATACCTCACCCGCAAAAATCGGATGACCATCAAGGTCAAGTTTTCTCGGTTTGGTGCTTTCGCTCAAATCTAGTTTATTTAAATCTACCCAGAATATATTTGGGGAAATTGCGGATTCAAAATAATACTTCAAACCTTTTTGATCTGATACAGTACGCCAAAGAGTCGTTGCAATATTTGGCTTTTTTGGATCGCTAAATCCCAATGGAACTGATGCATTTCGAATAACGCTGAAAGCCGCACTTACAGCCATCCGTTCATCTTTAAATTTTGGCATACTGTCAACGTAATAACTAGCTCGAGCAAAGCGGTCGCTTGCGCGATTGGTACCAGGCAACATAGTCAAACCACCAATTTCCTTCCAGTAGGCATTTAGTGCAATTTGTTGATCAAAGGTGGGAGAGTTAGTCATAACCGGGTATTGCTTACCATGATGAATAACTAGCTTACCATCGATATGTTCAAATATTGCCGAATCACCACTTGAGTCGGATATTGATACATGTAAGCCTGCCGAAGCGCCATCAGGTAATGGTGGTGCGATGATTTGGAACGGTTCATTGCTTAATTCTTTAACTGCTTCTGCAACCGTTGCAAAATTATCGAGAATATATTGAGGCCAGGCACCGACAGATAACGTTGGTTTGTTTGATTTTCCATAATTTGCTTCTGCAAGATATAGCAAATTAACGACCAGACCTTTTTCATTCATGCCATCCGTAGTACCTATATCAAAGCCCGAAGCGATAACGCTACCATATTTTGATATCCACTTTATTGAGGCCTTATCAATTCCGCCATCTCTAGCCATGCCCCTAGGAAAAATCCACAAGTCGCTATACAAATCTGTTTGCCAATCCATACTTCTGGCTGTAATAAATCTTCCATTACCTGCCTCATAAATAGCACGAGTACAAGCATCAGCAATAGATGTGATGGCAATTACAACAGCCAGTACAACTGTTGATGCAGCAATTTGTTTCATTTTAAGACCTCCTGAATTGATTAATAACAACGTTGAGCTCAGCGGCGTGATCTAGCACCACTTTTGTGGACACTTTTATGCACAGAGTTTTTCATAATTCTCAGGTGATTGATAGCCAATTGATGAATGTAAACGGTCTTCCTGAATTCATATAATAAGTGCAATTCCTCTAGTACAGAATAAAGTATGATTATTTTGCGAGAAATAACCCCAACCAAAGGAATTGCACAATGAAACAATATCAACATTTGAAAAAAGAAGAAAGATTTTATATCTGGAATGCTCTTAGAACAGGTAGTAACCAAAAAGAAGTGGCGGACATATTAGGCCGTAGCCCTTCAACCATTTGTCGAGAAATCAAACGAAATCGATACGGTAATACAAAAATGTATACCTACCATTGGGCTCTAGAAATAATCAGAAATCGAAAACGGCGTGTTGCCCGCACAAAACATAGAAAACTCGATCAAGGACTAACCGAAAAAATTGAGCAATTAATCCAGTGTTATTTAAGTCCAGAGCAAGTTAGTGGCTATCTGTCTGAACACCACGAAATTTCAATTAGCCATGAAACTATTTATCGCTATATATACGCGAATAAAGAGCGTCATATGAAGCTGAAACCTTTCATGCGACATGGCTTTAAAAAACGCCGTAAAGCTTATGGCTCTGGTGTTAGAGCATCCAACATTCCTAATCGTGTGTGCATTACGAAAAGAGCTGCAATCGTTGAAGAAAAGATTCGAATAGGTGATTGGGAGTGTGACACCGTCATCGGAAAGGATAGGAAAAGCGTCCTGGTTACTGTGGTTGATCGAACCTCACTTTATACTTGTTGCTCTAGAGTCTTTGGTCGAACAGCAAAGATTGTTAGTGCTGCAATAATTCGTATTCTCAAACCTCACATGTCAAAAGTCTTAACATTAACTTTTGATAACGGCTCTGAGTTTGTGCAACATGAAAAAATTGGCCAAGCATTGAAAGCGGACACCTATTTTGCCCACCCATACACATCATGCGAAAGAGCGATCAACGAAAATACCAATGGCTTACTCAGGCAATTTTTCCCTAAAGGGACTGACTTGAGAAAGGTCACATGGAGAGAGGTTAAAGATGCCGTTGAAAATTTAAATAATCGACCAAGAAAAACAAGAAACTATTTAACTCCGAATCAATTATTTAATGATAAATTCGTACCTTTGATCTAAAAATTGCACTTATTACTTGAATTCAGGTTTGACCCCTTTGCGGAGCTATTTGTTAGGGGCAATTGCTGCGTAAACACTAGATGCGTCTACTCTTAGAAATTC
>JBGMRO010000598.1:0-2878 GCA_048061555.1 Thiohalomonadales bacterium
GTCCATAAGAAATGCTAGTGGTTTGTAAGGCGTTATCCACTTCTTGGATTCGCTTGTTATAGTTAACGGGCAAGTCATCATCGGTAAACCAGATGCCGTCCGCTCCTGTAGCTTCGAAAGATCCGCTCATCGACATTAGCCCAGACGGGCTAACTTTTCGCATTCTGTAATTGGTAAATTCGTCGTCTTCAGTAAACCATCGTTGGTCCGGACCCGGGTTGCTGTAGAAAATAGTATGCGTGGAACCGTTGATGATTTGTTCTCTAGTGTAGTTATTAGGCTCATCATCGCTAGTAAACCAGGTGGCATCGGGTCCCGCGGTACGATAGCTGATGTTTTGAATTTCTCCGTACAAGCGATCGCTATACATTTGAAATTTGTCATCGGCAGTGAACCATGTCTCATCTGGCCCCGGGCCTGTGTAGCGCAATAAACGCAGTTTGATAGTCGGGATATTGTTATCTCGAACGATATAAGTATTGGGGACATCGTCGTCGGTGAACCAGCGCTTATCAAGACCTGGAGATATGAAATCGATGTAATCGTAAATGATTCCAGCATGTTGATAATCGTTTCCGTTATAGCGGCTTATGTCATCATCAGCAGAAAACCATATGCCGTCCTTGCCGGCTCCGCTATACACTATTTCGTTAATATCACTTCTAGCTCTGCGATACGTAGTGTAAGACTTTGGAGTGTCGTCCTCTGTTAACCATTTCTGGTCTAATCCGGCAGAAGTGAAGCGGGCGACTTGTGACCGAACACCTCTTTTGGTATATTGGATCCTTGTATAGTTCGAAAATTTGTCATCTTCTGTGTGCCAGATATTATCAGATCCCGTCGCAATGACCCATTGCTCTAGCACCGGCATACCATAGCGGAGTTGTCTTAGCGTAACATAACTGCCTAGTGTTTTCTTATATCGTACACCCGAATACTGGATCATGGTGTCATCACCCGTATTCCAACGTTGGTCTGGCCCTGCATCGCGATAGTACTCTTGATACACTGTGCGCGTGGCGTCATCGATCAGTGTTTTTACATAGGGACCATTTTCGGCAACGGGTGTGGTGGCTCGTACAAAAAAGCCTGATCTCGTCAAGGTTTCATTTGCGCCGGAGATAAAATCGAACAATCTGACATAATAACCTTGATTGTCCCAAAGTGGTAATAATGGCGTAATGGTCAATTGTTGGTGACTGCTATCGAATTGAAATGTAAAGGCTACACTCGTTTCACTATCCACGTCTCTACCTAGCCAGGATAAAGTGATGGCGTCACTTTTTAGACTATCGGCATTGATGGGTTTACTGAACGTAATAACGATTTCTGAAAATACATCCCTTGGCTGAGTCACACTAAGTTGTACCGTCCGTTTTAGACTTTTTTTATTACTGCTGTTGTCATCGTCGCTATGACTACAAGCCAGCAGTGACAGGCTCAGCAATAAAACCAATAGTCCTCGGAACGAGTTGTGTAGATCGGTAGTGTTCATAATTTTCCCTAATTTTTCTGCTATATATTTTTTATTTAATGCTTGCGTTGGCGTAAATCTTAAAAGAAACTATTTAACTCGTCTACCAGGGCGTACGACTTCTAGTAAAGATTCGACGACTAGCCTAAACCAATTAGCATGCCCAAAACAATCAACCGTGAGTACTATTTTGCCCAGATCTATCCGTTATTTACATAATATAATTCTACCAAATTGGTTAGCGTATGTATTCCATTTATATTTCGGTCGTATCGAATAATTTTCGATCAAGCTGTGACTAGGAAAAAGGACATTATGAGGGGCCATGATGAGTGCCTGATAAAAGCATGATAAGGGACACCCAGTGCGCCAAGCGAAACTGGCGACGAAGTCCGTCACTCGGTAAGGATTGGCGACCCAGAGACTCCGAGTCATGGGCCGTTATCCGTAAGGACAAGGGTTAAGCGATGACAGGAGGGACTTAAGTTAAGACAGAAGGGGCCCGGTATTGAGTAAAAATGTTGATGCGGTGTTTGAGTAAATGGGTGGGCGTAAACGAGTAACAGATATTCGTAAAGGCACGCGACTCGGCCCGAAAGATCATTTGATAAAGTTGATCAAATCCAAATGCAAGCCGGCCTGGATGACGCAAGCGGATTACGAAAATGCGCCGGAACATTTAATGATTAGCGAGCTGGAGGTAAACGGCAACATATTGATAACGATATTGCTCTCACCGAAAGATTTTCCCAGGCACGAACTTAAGGCATTGTACAAAAAACGAGGGCATGTAGAATTGAACCTTCGCAATATCAAGACCACATTGGGAATGGAAACGCTAACGTGTAAAACGCCGATAATGATAGAAAAGGAAATGTGGGTAGCCTATAATCTGATTTGATTGCTCATGGTACTATCGACTGTAATGGCGGACAAGCTACCAAGAGAACTTAGTTATAAGCATACTCTTCAGCTATGGTCATCGTGGAGTCAAATAACACGAGTGACTGGCAGGTTGATGGATGAATGCGTTTTGTTTGCCATGATAGCGCAGAAAGTCGTCGGAAACCGACCCAACCGAATTGAACCGAGAGTCATTAGACGAAGGCAAAGCGCCTACCCACTGCTTCTAGAGAAACGAGACCAAGCACGGGCTAGAGTAAAAAATTGGCCATCCCAAAAAGGTTAAGGCTTAACTTAGTGCCATTCAAGATTGACCCTTTTTTGCTTTTTACCTGAAATAACCGTCAAATTCTGGGCCTACTTTGGTAATAACCCGGAAATGTTGTTGTCCATGCAAATGTCAAACTACACGGACCCTATTGGTTTTTGACCCTATTGATTCTAGGTAGTGCCCATCCACAAACGGTCTATTTCTCCAATCTCATCGTTGTGCCGATTTTT
>JBGMRO010000599.1:0-2875 GCA_048061555.1 Thiohalomonadales bacterium
ATTATTTCGTTGTTCCTTCAAGTTATTTGTAGAGATTTTATAGTAGATAACAAAATCTTTGTGAAATAATTAAAACTAACAAAGTAGAACTAGTGCCTATTCACAAACGGTCTACATATTTCCAACATTACGCATATACTACAGTATGTAGCCAATCCAAATACATACAACCTCAAGGTGTTTAATCAATAACCATGCAGTCATTTCTGAACAAGTTACCCAAGGCAGAATTACACCTGCACTTAGAAGGCAGTCTGGAACCCGAACTGATGTTCCAAATCGCTCAACGCAACAATATTAGCCTGACCCAAAAGACAGTAGAGGAAGTCCAGGCCGCCTATAACTTCGATAATCTTCAAGATTTTCTGAATATATATTACCAAGCGGCAAATGTACTGCAGAACGAACAAGATTTTTACGATATGACTTGGGCGTATTTGTTACGCTGCAAGGCCGATAACGTTCTGCATACCGAACCTTTTTTCGACCCACAGACACATACAGAGCGAAAAATTCCTTTCACAGTAGTCATAAATGGCATCTCTCAGGCATTGCAAGATGGCGAGAAACAGTTAGGTATTACCAGCAAACTCATTTTATGCTTTCTACGCCATTTAAGTGAAGAACAAGCCATTAAAACGCTACAACAAGCAAAGCCGCATTTGGAAAAAATTACTGCGGTAGGACTAGATAGCTCCGAAATCGGCCACCCACCTGAAAAATTTACACAGGTATTTAAACAAGCACGCGAGCTGGGGTTGGGTTGCGTAGCACATGCCGGTGAAGAAGGGCCTGCAGACTATATCTGGCAGGCGATAAAACTATTACAAGTTCAACGAATAGATCATGGTGTCAGATGCGATCAGGACGAAACACTCCTGCAATACCTCGCTGCCGAGCGCATCCCACTAACGGTGTGCCCACTGTCGAATACCAAACTTAAGGTATTTAATACTATGACTGAGCACAATGTGCTCAAGCTATTACGCCGAGGCCTATTGATCACCATCAATTCAGATGACCCAGCCTACTTCGGCGGTTACATCAATGACAATTTTATGGCCTTGGTTAATCACTTGGCCCTGAGTAAAAACGAGGCTAAAATTTTGGCTAAAAACAGTTTCATCGCGAGTTTTCTCTCTGATACAGAGAAATCTCACTACATTCAACTGGTTGAGGAATACAATTGCTAGTGTAGTGAGCAAAACCACACTAAATCCGCGGTGAGGGGTATATCTGTGCAAACTGTACTATTATTGGTTTTAGGCGTTATTTTATAAGGATTAAAAATATAATTCCGTATTCCACTCATTTTATGTATTTTTCAATACATATTAATATAAAGGAACCAGAACCAAATGCTATCCTCAACGACTCAAAGAATGAGCAATAACACTGCCAGCCCCGACTTGACTACCCTAGCGAGTTGGCAGGCATTAGAGGCGCATTATCAGCAAATATCACATCGTGGTCTAACCGAACTATTTACCGATGAGGCCAATCGGTTTAATAATTATTCCCTACAATTCAATGAAATACTTATTGATTTTTCAAAAAATCATATTGATAAAAAGACCATACAACTCTTTCAATCGTTAGCACAAGAACGTGGACTAGCCACACTGATACAAGCGTTTTTTAATGGCGAACGCATTAATAGCACCGAAAATAGAGCTGTATTGCACACCGCTCTACGAAATCGCAGCAATCGTCCGGTATATGTCGATGGCAGCGACGTAATGCCGGCCATAAATGCCGAATTAACGCATATGCGCCGTTTTACAGAACAAGTTCGTGAGGGCCACTGGAAGGGCTACAGCGGTAAAAGAATAACCGATATTGTGAATATTGGCATCGGCGGTTCTGACCTAGGCCCGTTAATGGTCACAACCGCTCTCACCCCTTACGCACAACCCGGTCTGCACAGCCATTTTGTCTCTAATATAGACGGAACCCATATTCAGCAAACCGTTAAGTCACTCAATCCTGAGACGACTCTCTTTATTATCGCCTCTAAGACATTTACCACGCAGGAGACATTGACAAATGCCCGCACTGCGAGAACCTGGTTTTTGGATTCAAACGCAAGTCAAGACGATATCGCAAAGCACTTTATCGCACTTTCCACTAATGCGCAGGCCGTATCTGAATTCGGTATACATACGGACAATATGTTTGAGTTTTGGGATTGGGTCGGTGGTCGCTATTCATTGTGGTCCGTTATCGGACTGCCCATAGCACTTTCAATAGGCATGGACAACTATGAAGCGCTATTACTGGGTGCACACGAAATGGATGAACATTTCCGAAATACTGAATTAGATAAAAATTTACCTTTTATGCTAGCCATGATAGGCATCTGGTACAATAATTTTTTCAAGGCGGAGACACAAGTCATATTACCCTATGACCAGTACTTACAATTTCTTCCGGCATACCTGCAGCAGGCGGATATGGAGAGTAATGGAAAAAGTGTGACCAAAGATAATCTACAAGTTAATTATTCCACTGGACCCATTATTTGGGGTCAACCAGGCACCAACGGCCAGCATGCATTTTATCAACTTTTGCATCAAGGGACAAAAATGATACCCGCGGATTTTATTGCACCCATTCACTCCCACAATGAAACCGGCAATCAACACAATATACTACTGGCTAATTTTTTCGCTCAAACAGAGGCCCTTGCACAAGGTAAGTCTGCAGCACAAGTACGCAGTGAGCTTGATACCAGTGACATGACCGCCGAACAAATTGAAACGCTGGTTGCACATAAATATTTCCGTGGCAACAACCCAAGCAACTCCATTATGTTAGATAAAATAACCCCGCGTAATCTCGGTTCACTGATTGCGTTATATGAACATAAAATATT
>JBGMRO010000600.1:0-2874 GCA_048061555.1 Thiohalomonadales bacterium
ACTTAAAGGCCTCAACGACTCTGTCAACGGTTATCCCACCACCGACGTCTAAAAAATTGGCGGGCTCGCCACCATGTAGCTTGATCAAATCCATCGTTGCCATCGCGAGTCCCGCACCATTGACCATGCAACCGATACTACCCTCAAGACTGACATAATTTAAATCAAAGTGTTGCGCCAAGCTTTCACGCTCATCTTCCTGGGTCAAATCCCGTAGATTCAGTAATGCCTGCTGCCTAAATAGTGCGTTATCGTCAACATTGATTTTTCCGTCTAAAGCCACAATTTTGTTTTCTTGGGTAATTACCAGAGGATTGATCTCTAGCAAACTGAGATCTTTATCGACAAACAATGTATACAAGTTTTTTATCAGCGCGGAAAACTGTGTCAACAGGGATGGGTCTAACTCGATAGCAAAGGCCAATTGCCGACATTGTTACGGCATCACCCCGAGTAAGGGATCGATAGCAATCTTAACTAACATATCGGGTTGACTGGCTGCCACTTCTTCGATATCCATCCCGCCGACAGACGACGCCAAAAAGACGACTCTGCGTAGATTTCGATCTACTAATACACTTAGATAGAGTTCTTGTTTAATATCACTGAGTGATTCAATTAATAAGGTATTGATGGGTAATCCAGCGGCCCCAGTCTGGTGTGTCTCCAAACGAGTTCCTAGCAGCGAGTTTATGATAGAAAGTAAATCCGACTGACCGGAAACTTTTTTCACTCCACCCGCCTTGCCTCGCCCACCGGCATGGATCTGTGCCTTAACCACCCACTCAGTACCACCCAGTTGTTCAATCGCTGCCAAGACTTGATCTGACTGATTGACGGGCACGCCAGCTGGCACCGCTATGCCGTAGCTTTTAAACAACTGTTTGCATTGATATTCGTGAAGATTCATAAAATACTAGATCTCGGTTGGCTTCTTTGTGTCTAATGGTGAGTAAAATCGGGTATCGTATAAAGCGTTGTATTATAAACCGTATTGCGATGAAAACCTGCCCGTTTGGAATATACCCATCACGGATAGGTATAACGCAATGAATGAATTGCGCAAACCAGTGCGATGCCAGGCAATATTGTCATATCGGCGCTAATTTCGCCACAAATAACATGCTCGGGCGGGTAATTAAGTGAACACGCTCAGTTGCCACCACGATCGATGGGCAAACCGTTCCGCTGTTATTTATAGAGGGTATCTTCCAATCCATTAACCGCTTTATACGGTTTCGATTCCTTATTCGATTCTTTCTGCATAATTTTTGCCAATATCGAACGCAAGAGTAGATTGACCTTATAGGTAATTGGCGTTAAATTTACACTATTAAGCCGATACTTTTAACAATCTTTGGATTTCAGGTCCCGGCAATTCATACAAATAGTATAAAATATCTCAATAGTGGCCAAAGCAAGCGATTCCCATGCGATTTTTTGTAATACTCCTCCTCCTTAACCTCTTCCTTAGCCTCCATGTCAGCCCAGTATACGCAAATCAGGCACAAAACTATGCCGCAGCCCGCCAGGCCGCTAAATCCAAAAATTACACCCAAGCCCTAAGCCTTTGGCGGCAATTAGCCAAACAAGGACACCGCGAGTCTCAGTATCAACTTGCCGTATTGTACCGACTCGGTCTGGGCACAGCGCAAGATTTTAAAAAGGCATTTGGATGGTTCCACCGCGCTGCAAAGCAAAAACATGGTCAGGCACAATATAACCTCGCGATTATGTATATTAGAGGATGGGGTACAAAAAAAAGCATGAAAAATGCTGATCACTGGTTGCGACAAGCCGCCCAAAATAATATCGAACTCGCAAAAAAAATGCTGGCAAACAAGATTTCTGAAAAAGTCTCTTCTATCGACCTATCGCTAGTCTCAAAAAAAACATTAAAGAAATACCATGTAAGCTTGACAGAACTACTTATCTGGGCAGCCAAAGATGGCCGTATAGGCGGAGTTGAGGACTTGCTTAATGTGGGCGCAGAAATCAATGGTACCGATAAATTTGGTCGTACGGCGATAATGGCTGCCGCTGCTTACGGCCATGCAGATATTATCAATAAGCTGCTAGACCGAGGCGCAAACCCCAATTTAAAAGACCACGTTGGTTCTTTCCCACTATTAGAAGCGACACGAAATAATCACCGCGCATCTATAAAAGCCCTGTTAGCAAATGGTGCGAAAGTCGACTTGCTAGATCCCAGGAAACAATCGGCGCTCATTGTTGCCGCTGTCAAAAATAATACAAATGTATTAGAAATACTACTTTCCAAAGGTGCAAGGATTAATCGACGACAAATAGTCGGTAGAACAGCTCTGCACATGGCCGCATTACTCGATAATAGTAGAGCGATAAAAATATTAGCGTTCCATAAGGCAAAGTTGGAAATAAAAGATAAATATGGACTTACGCCGTTATTTCTCGCCGCATCAAAGCAAAAAAATAAGGCGATTATAGAACTTATTAAAAACGGTGCCTCTACCAAGGCTTTGAATAACAATGGTGACACTATCTTTACCTTTGCGGTACGTAGCAATTTGTTATCGATACTGACGGCAATGTTAAGTGCAGGCGCCAACCCCGACATTGCTAACAAACAAGGCGATACCGCGCTGATTGTCGCTGCAGAAACTGGACATTCAGACGCCGTCAGTACATTGTTGACACAAAAAGCAGATGTAAATATCAAAAACCACAAAGGCAGCAGCGCCCTTCACTTAGCCGCGAAAAACCGCCACGCAGATATCGTAGAAACTCTTATTATCAATAAAGCAAACATTAACGCGCGCAATAACAAAGGTTGGACTAGCCTTATGTATGCGGCAAGAAACAACGATAATGCAACATTAAGCTTATTGCTAGAGT
>JBGMRO010000601.1:0-2868 GCA_048061555.1 Thiohalomonadales bacterium
GCCTGATGCGATTGTGCAAGTATTGCGGGGGAAACAATATACAAAGGTAGAATAACGCATGCCAGCACCACTTTTTTGATGAGTCTATTTAAAGGGAGGCCATTAGGAGCGCTTGTTCTGCACGATTTTGGGCTACCCTGCTGACGAAAATAACTTGCTGTAAGATGGATTATCATGCACACTCCCTCGCAGTTTATCCTGAGTATTTCGTTTTTTGTTCATATTCAATTGCTGAGGCCTCACTGATCTACTAGCCTCACTAAACGACTAGATAGGAGTCGTTACATAAATCATATTGCTACTGACAATGCTGGATGATCCATCGTTCTCGCCTTCAGGCATCCCCCCTTAATTTAGAAACCAAGAGGTAAAGAAACCAAGTGGTACAGAATCCGAAAGGTATATAAAAATCAAAATTCGTTAAGATTTAAGACTGCCTTTTACTATAAAAATTCCCTGATTTTAGTTTTAATTTTACTTATTTAATTCGTATTTCTATATCACTTTAGGTGTTAATTCAGTGCAAGAAGTAACTACTCACCCCATTCAACATAAATTAGCGACAACGTTAGCTTACAGCACGCGTTGTAACTGCTCACCCTGTTTCTGTAAGGCTTCAGGTCAAGGCAAAAAATGTGAGTTTGCACGGGTAAATGACCATTTTTGAACGCAGAAATGAAGCCTTACAGGAACTGGGTGAGTAGTTACTGCAAGAATATTATTAAGGCGACATTGTCTCAAAGTCTATCCGCCCTTATTCTGACGATATAACCACATTGCCTTTTTTGTGCCCCATGTCTACATATCTGTGTGCATCGACAATTTGCTCAAGACGATAACAACGGTCAATCAACGGAATTATCTTGCCTGCCTCAACAAGTTCTTTGAGGAAGCGTAGATCTGCGGCCTTTTCAGGCGAGTTTTCTCCCAACATGATTTTTTTAGCACTGGTCAGTCTGGTCCATAAGACTCGAATGCCAGGCAGCGGTGTGGTGACATTCAGATAGACACCGTCTTTTTTAAGTGATCTTATACAGGCTAGAAACGAACGCTTGCCCACCGCTTCAAAAATGACATCATAGGTTTCACCACTTTACACTCTACCAAATCTCTATTTTCCCTCTCTTACGCATTTACAGCTGAGTGTCATACCTCCCACAAACAACAACGGCATACCTCCCCCGGCGGTACTTGTCATTTCGTGAATGGCCGGATTGCCCATGCAAATAGAGTTGCAAAGTGTTGCTCCCTGCGTAAATATTTGGTCCCTGTCATCAGTGGTGCTGCACCCCAGGGTGACCATCACCAACATTATTAGAATTGCTATTTTCATTTTGTATCTCCTGTATTGTCTTGAGTCAAAATCGCTGTAGTCGCTGGTTAAATACTTGACGCATCGTCAGATATAATTCGTAAACAGCACTGTGACCCTTTTTTCTCTCAATGAGCAGAAAATATAATGCAGTTGATTGTTGTGGTCATCAGTTTGCAGGGGGATTGTTGACTCCACCAAAAGTTGGGTCAGGCAATGCAGGTACGTAAAGGACTCATCTTACAGACGGACGGCGGGATCCATCTGATGGAGGATGACGGCATCGTACTAGTTGGCGTAACTTAGGGACTATGTATCGATCAAACTATCGACCAGGCACGGGTTGTGTCATTATTCGGCCATGATAAAACCCTCGACTTTTGATGCGCAAACAATACTCGGTGGCGCTAGACAACCGCTGCGGGGCCCGTTCATGCGTTGGCCGCGTACCGCCGACACTGTGCTTGCTTGCCTTGTCTTCCTGGCCAGCGTATTTCTATCATCTGAGGGTCCAAATCAAGACTTGCTTATTCGTAATTTAAGTGACATGCCGATCACAGGCATATTATTATTCGCTGTGGCCAGTGTTGCCCTCTACTGGCGTCGTTACCAACCGTTGTTGGTATTGGGGCTAATCCTTGCCACCTTACTCGTATCGGTGGCTCTCGCTTACCCGAACGACTATTTTGCTCTACCTATTGCGGTATACAGTGTGGGTCGCTACGTCGCTAATGACCGTAACAGCGACATCGCTGTGGCAACCACGATCGCCACGGCTGCGATTAGCGAGCTGGTCAATGAGGGACCGATTGAGGATATCGGCGGCGCTTTTTTCATCTTATTTCTGGTGTGGTACATCGGCAGACGTATCCAAATTCGTGGCGACTATGTGAGCCTTCTACAAGATCGGGCCACGCAGCTTGAGCGAGAGCAAGAAAACGAAGCCCGCCGTGCAGTGGCAGAGGAACGGACTCGTATCGCGCGTGAATTGCACGACGTCGTCGCCCATCAGGTAAGCCTGATGACTGTGCAAGCCGGTGCCGCCAAGACTGTGGCAGCCGCCGACCCAGAGGCTGCCCTACAAGCGATGGAGGCAGTTGAAAATGCGGGACGTGAGGCACTCGATGAACTACGTCACCTGCTGGCCGTACTACGACCAAAGAACAACCTCGACGGACTCGGACCCCAACCCGGTGTCGCCGATATTCCTCGTCTGGTCGAACAACTCGCGCAGACAGGTTTGAAAATTACGCTCAGTATGCAGGATGTGCCAAGCAATCTCCCTGCGCGTGTGGACTTATCCTCGTACCGAATCGTGCAGGAGGCACTGACCAATGTGCTCAAGCACGCAGAGCCTAATACCAAGACCGAAGTTCGGTTAAGCACCGATTACCGTGGCATCGCCATCGAGGTACTCGATAATGGAAGCACCACCACTATCTTACCGGGGGCTGGCCACGGTATCGTCGGCATGCAGGAGCGGGCACAGCTATTGACGGGCAGCCTTATTGCGGGTCCTAGGCCAGGTGGGGGTTTTCAGGTCATTGCCCATTTAC
>JBGMRO010000602.1:0-2865 GCA_048061555.1 Thiohalomonadales bacterium
GTTACCACAGTATGCAGTAATGTCATGTTTTGCTGTGTAAACTATCTTCCCATGATCGCATAGGATAACATTAGCGGTTTTACGCATAGGATTGGATTATATCAAATATGCAGCTAGCCTACACACCACTCAGCGGTTACGAGTAGGAAATAACGATTACCCAGCATGGCTGTATGTTTTTTGACCTTTAACCTTTAACCTTTAACCTTTAACCTTTAACCTTTAACCTAATATCTATGAACCTTAGTTGCCTGATTGTATTATGAAAGACGATTTCCCTCGCATCAAAAGACTACCACCCTACGTCTTCAACATAGTGACCGAGTTGAAGGCCGCCGCACGTGCGCGCGGTGAAGATATTATCGATTTTGGCATGGGAAATCCAGATCAGGCCACGCCAGCGCATATTGTTGATAAAATGATAGAGGCATCGAGACGACCTGATACGCACCGGTATTCCACCTCTCGAGGGATACCACGCCTGCGTCGCGCTATCTGTAATTGGTACGAGCGCCGTTATCAGGTGTCACTAGACATGGATAAAGAAGCCATCGTCACCATAGGTTCGAAGGAAGGTCTAGCTCATTTAGCCTTAGCAACCGTAGGCCCTGGTGACGCCGTATTAGTGCCGAATCCTTCATACCCGATACACCCTTATGGTTTTGTTATCGCCGGTGCGGATATTCGTCATGTGCCGCTGACTGATGATGGTTCGTTTTTCGACGAACTCGAACACGCAATTAAAAATTCCTGGCCTAAACCCAAGATGCTGGTACTCAATTTTCCCGGCAATCCGACCACCCACTGCGTGGAATTGGAGTTTTTCGAGAAAGTTATTGCGATCGCAAAAGAACATGAGATTTGGGTAGTACAAGATTTAGCCTATGCCGATATCGTATTTGACGGATATATACCCCCGTCAATATTACAAGTTCCGGGGGCCAAGGAGGTCGCAGTTGAGAGTTTTTCTCTGTCAAAAAGCTATAATATGCCTGGTTGGCGGGTCGGCTTCATGTGCGGAAGTGAAGTCTTAATCGCCGCATTGGCCAGGATGAAATCCTATTTGGACTATGGCATGTTTACCCCAATACAAGTGGCTGCGATTACGGCCTTAGAGGGGCCGCAAGATTGCGTGACGAGTATTTGCGAGCGCTATTTTCAACGTCGCAATACCTTATGTGATGGATTAAACGCCATCGGATGGAACGTGGAGAAACCCAAGGCGACCATGTTCGTTTGGGCACCTATTCCGGAACAATATCAACAAATGGGATCTATAGAGTTTTCAAAAAAATTATTACGTGATGCAAAGGTTGCGGTATCACCTGGAATAGGTTTTGGTGATTACGGTGATACTCATGTACGTTTTGCGTTAATAGAAAATGAACATCGCACTCGGCAAGCAGTGCGGGGTATACGCGACATGATCCGTAACGATAGAAATCAAGTACAATAAATTAACAAAATAGTAGGGAGGTCTGGTTTGAAACCAGTAAATGTTGGGCTATTAGGTTTGGGTACCGTGGGTGGAGGTACCGTCAATGTATTGCAAAGAAACATGCAAGAGATCAGTCGTCGTGCAGGTGCCGAAATTATTGTCACCCATGCGGCCACGCGTGACCCGAAAAAACCGCGTATTTGTGATACATCAGGTATCGAACTGAGCAATAATCTGCGCGATGTGGTCGATAATCCCGATATTGATATTGTCGTCGAGCTGATCGGTGGCGATACCCTAGCATTGGAGCTCGTCATGCGGGCGATCAATAATGGCAAACATGTGGTTACGGCGAACAAGGCGCTCATCGCAAAATTCGGCAATCAAATCTTTTCTAGTGCGCAAAGTAAGGGCGTGATGGTAGCTTTTGAGGCCGCGGTTGCCGGCGGAATTCCGATTATCAAATCTTTGCGCGAAGGTTTGTCAGGTAATAAGATCAATTGGTTGGCGGGAATTATCAATGGCACCGGGAATTACATCTTGAGCGAGATGCGCGATAAAGGAATCCCCTTTGAACAAGTGCTAGCCGATGCGCAGCGCTTGGGTTATGCCGAGGCCGATCCTGCATTTGATGTAAATGGTACCGACGCCGCACATAAACTTACCATTCTGGCGTCCATTGCATTTGGTATCCCACTGCAGTTCGACAAAGTCGCTATCGAGGGAATAACGGAAATCACCGGGGAAGATGTTGCTAATGCCGAGCAGCTAGGTTATCGCATTAAACATTTAGGCATCGCCAGACGCACCGCAAAAGGGATCGAATTGCGTGTACACCTTACATTTATACCAGAGCGACGCCTGATAGCCAATGTCGATGGGGTCATGAATGCCGTACTGGTTCACGGGGATGCGGTCGGCCCTACGCTGTATTACGGCGCGGGGGCGGGTGCCGAGCCCACCGCATCAGCGGTGGTTGCAGACATTGTCGATGTCGCCAGGACACTCACTTCTGATCCAGAGAACCGAGTACCACACTTGGCGTTTCAGCCCGATGCCTTGGCAGATTTACCCATCCTGCCGTTGACGGAGATAGAAACCGCCTATTATTTACGCATTCAAGCCGAAGACAAACCCGGCGTTTTGGCCGACATTACCCAGCTTTTAGCCGAGCAAGGCATTAGCATCGAAGCCATAATTCAGAAGGAACCACCACCAGGCGAGACGTCG
Organism: Thiohalomonadales bacterium; assembly: GCA_048061555.1. Lineage (GTDB taxonomy): Bacteria > Pseudomonadota > Gammaproteobacteria > SZUA-152 > SZUA-152 > JBGMRO01. The sequence goes on from JBGMRO010000602.1 coordinate 2,669, forward strand.
GTGACCGTTATTATGTTGACGCACAATGTGCAAGAAGGAAAAATGGATCGAGCCATAAAAAATATTGAGGATTTAACAGCAATAAATGGTTCTATAATGCGCATTCGAGTAGAAAGATTGTCATAAGCTAAACCGTAAAAAGCCTACCATTCACAGATCGAAAAGAGAGAACAAAATGCCGTTTAGACCTCGTTATT
>JBGMRO010000603.1:0-2862 GCA_048061555.1 Thiohalomonadales bacterium
CTGCCTAAAAGGGGCCTTGCGCCCCTTTTTAAATTTATTGTCTGTGATGTGGCTTCGAACCAAAACATCGGGTAACTCTCGCTTATGCAAGCGATGTGCCAGATCAGGTCGGAACTAATACACTTTATCTATTTTGCTTGTATTATACAGACTGAATTTCTCACGCGTGAGAACAATGCATTTATCGATTCTTTTTTCCTGCTCAGTACTTTATGCTTTCTTTTTTTATTTCTCATAGAGCTCATCAATAAACTTACATATTGAGACTTAATTGCATAGTTCACATTCTGCGGGAGGTCCCCAGTCCATTTAAATACTTTTACGGCGGATAATTTAGAGGTCACAATACCAACAACCTCGCCATTTAAGTTAATTAAAGGCCCGCCACTGTTACCAGATTGAACAGGAGCAGATATCTGATATAACCTTGGGTCATCAAGATAACCAGACATGGAATTAATAATTCCATCCGTGAGCTTTGCCTCTTTTCCCATTACATCAGTGTGCGGATAACCAATTGTAAATACATTCATGCCAACATTTGCTGATTTCTTTATCAGAGGTATTGCTGGTGGTAATTTACCTCTTTGATTAACGCCAATTATTGCAATGTCATTTACTTTATCAGCAATTTTGATGCTACCCGTTAGTTTTCTACCGCCAGGGAATGTAATATTTATTTCATTTGCCCTGGCAACTACATGATAGTTGGTCACTATGTAACCTGGCGCGACCACCCAACAAGTACCTGTTGAGATTCCCTCGTTGCCATCATTATTGCTTGCAATGTTTAATTTGCTTTTTAAATCTGCAGCTTTTGTTGAATTTTGCACTACTGATTCAATACGATCGATCATTTTTAATGCATCTTCTTCAGAATTATTTTCTATCGCCTTTAGCCCTGCTTTGTAATACCATTTCTCGGCAACATACTTGCTTTTATTTGCACCTTTTCCTTCTTGATACGATTGACCTAAATTAGCATAGGCGTTGTAATTACCTTTCTTGGCAGCAGCCATCATAAGGCTAATTCCTCTAGATGAGTCTCTTCGTAAGCCCCGCGCACCCCTAACTAAAATCCAACCAGCTAGTGCTTGTGAGTTTGGATGACCTAGCTTAATTGGTGCTAGAAGTCGTTTGTATGCCTTTTTCCACTTTCTTTCATCCATGTATTTTTTGGCAAGCCAATACTTTGCTGCTGGATTTCCTAGATCTTCAGCATTACGCATCAACTCATTTTCTTTATCTAAATCAACGGGAACACCCACGCCATATTTATAGATTCTTGCCAGTTCAACCATTGCCGGTTCGAATCCTTTTTTTGCCGAGCTGCTTAGATATTTTATCGTTGCTTTCTCATTTTTTTCACGCAGGATACCTTTTGAAAATAAATAGGCCAGATTGTATTCTCCCGCCCTATCACCAGTGTTTGCAGCTTCTTCGATAAGCTTTACGCCATGAGCCACATTTTTTTCCACGCCATCACCATCTATGTACCTCCTGCCAAGAAGAGCGCCCGCTGCTGTATAACCTAAGCCCATTGCCTCACGATATAGCTCAATCGATTTTTGTTTGTTTTTTTCTATTCCATAACCATTCTCGTACAAGCGAGCAAGCGAGTAATGGCCGAGAGGATCGCCTTTTTTGATCAGGTTATTTGCCATACTTAATGCTTCTTCAAAATCAGCATCATAGATTAGACTTCTTATCTCTTTTTCCGGAGTCCTGTTAAATATGTCTGCGGATAGGCTGGCAGTCTGAAATGAAAAAAGGAGGAGCAAGGAAACGAACCGATATGTAAATCGCATGTTATTTCCTTATAGATTTTTTAAGCTTATTTAGTGCTAATTATTAAATGTCTAGATTCCGCTAGAGCACCTGCCAGTGATATTTTTTCTGGATATGATTACTGGGTTAGTGTGCTTAGCTGCTAGTTTGATTTCTTCCCGAAACATAGTATTAAATAATTATTGGAATTTTATTATTTATAATTATCACGCGGAATTATAGCACTAAACGGGACAGTCCTGACACAAACACCCATAAATCACAATAAGGGTGGGGGCAACTCACTGTTTTTATTGTTGTGAGTCATGCATGTTACGGTTGTTTTGGCGGATTTAAGGTATTGAAAACCGTTGAAGGGAAACCTTCCCAGGGTTCGAATCCCAATGAGCATGGCAAGGATTGTTCTAGACAATCCTCTTGCACTTCAGAATCGCTTCGCGTTTCATCAAGTACTTCCTGCGCTTCACTTTAGAAACTCTACGAGCTTCATTAAGCACTTCCGAAACCTGCTTTGCAGGTCCTGGCCGCGCTCCGGTCGCATTCCCTCCCTCCCTTGCGGTCAGATGCCCAGGTGCCGCGAGCACAGGGATGTGCAGGAGCGGCCGGCCTCTATTATAGAAGGACTGCTTTTAAATTAGAAACAATTGTTCTCAGACACCCATTCTTGTTAAATACTTTGTACCGACGTATTATTGCTGTAATTACTTAGGTAAAACGAGGGTGCTTTGCTAAGGACTTCAGTAATTAACAATTGAAAAACATTGATTACTAGATTTTATGCGTAAATTCTAATATGTGGAAAATCAAACAAGCAATATTTGTCTTTATATTACTTTTGCCATTAGGCGCCCATGCTAATTTCCAAAGTGTGATGGATGATTGGATAGGGGCAACTGAGGAAACTGTAATATATCAATGGGGCGATCCAGACGCTACTGATAGAGATGATAATGCAACCATATACTACTACAAAAGCTATAGGAGCAGCCAATCTCTCGGTCCAAAAAAGTGTGAAATTCGCTTTTATATTGTAAATGGTATCGTAGATAAATACAGGTGGAAGGGCGACAATTG
>JBGMRO010000604.1:0-2861 GCA_048061555.1 Thiohalomonadales bacterium
CATCAACCTATGTCGACAATCTGTCTGTACCTATTATTATTGAGGTGATTTGAGTGTACAACATTCGAAATATTAAATTCATACTGCCGGTTAGCATATTTTTATTTACTGTGGCAGGGTGCGCAACAACGACCTCCGGTATGATTGCGACCGGTAAACCTCATGGCGATGCTGAATTCGCAAAGCATCTAGTCATTAACAATGACCCACTCGCCGATGCGATTATTATTGAGCAAATGAATACTCGGATGACTGGGGGTTTACTTGAGGTTAGCCTATCACTCGCCAATCTAACTAGCACAGACATTAGTGCGCAATATAAATTTAGCTGGTATGACAATAGCAATTTCGAAGTAGAGCAAGGTTCACGTGCATGGACACCTATCGTACTTCACGGAAAGTCGAACACTCAAATGCAGGCACTCGCACCAAATTCAACAGTAACCACTTATAAAGTCAACGTGAGGGAATTAAAATGAATAAACTATGTAGTCAAGCAGGAACCGCTGCCCTAGTCACCGCACTAGCATTCGGAATAGTCGGTTGTGCCGGTGGCGTAAAATACGGCGATGCTGGGGCTGTAGAAACCACGACGACTGATTTTGGATCCACTGATCTACAACAAATTGCTGGCAAAATGGTCGATTCACTGCTAACTTTCCCACCTATCGTACAGGTCACATCAAAACGTCGACCCGTCATGTTTGTAGAAAAAATTAAAAATAAGACATCTGAGCACATCGATACGGAATCGGTGACCGATACTATTTCTTCAAAAATTTTACGTTCTGGAAAATTTCGCTTTGTAGATATGACGAAAGTTGCCGCTGTACAAAAACAAATGGAATTTCAGAACGAAAGTGGTATGGTCAGCGAGACATCCGCTATGAATGTGGGTCGTCAAATTGGCGCCGAGTATATGATGTACGGAAATTTATCTAGCATTAAAAAAAGTAGTGGTGGTAACAAAGACGTCTATTATAAGTTCACCTTAAAAGTCATGCATGTAGAATCAGGTATAGTAGAATGGTCGGACGAGAAGGAAATTAGAAAGACATCAAGCAAATCAATGTTCGGATTATAGATTTCTTATGGCAGTAGAACGGGTATCACACCCGTTCTACTGCAACCAAACTAGTGTCCACCCACAAACGGTCTATTTCTCCAATCTCATCGTTGTGCCGATTTTTTAAATGCTCACATATTAGTATATGCTGCGCTTTAAAAAATCGGCACGCCTCAAACTTGAAGAAATATCCTCGTTTGTGGACGGACACTAACTATTGCTAGATTAAAATATCGATAAATTGTTTTAATTCCCGCTCTTGTGTGAAAAATGATTTGCTCAGACTAACATTTTCACTATTCGGAAACTCATGGGTATATAGAAAATCGAGAGCTATGCTTATTTCTGCCTTTAATGCATCTAAATCTAGATTTTTTGCAAGAAATAATTTAAAACCAAGATCGCGTAACTCTGGAAAAGAAGTATTGTCATAGGCGATACAGACGAGCCCATAACTTAGCGCATCAATAAAGGAATTACTTAAACCTTCACCTTCGCTTGGAAATAAAAATATATCTGCCTCACGATAAAAAGCATTTAGATCCTCGGTAAAATTTTCCAAATGTATTGATTCTTTATACGCTTTATTTTCTAAGATCGATCTTAATTTCTGTACATAGCTTTCATCTCCGCTACCCACTAATTTTAAGGAAAATTCTATACCGCGCTCATATAACTCTTCACAAGCCATAATGGCATCAATTTGCCCTTTTCCTTCCGCAAACCTACCCACATGGAGAAGATTAACGACTGTATCTGGCGATATTTTGCCAGGTGAACGAATATTCTGTGATTTATTTTCAATCGATGAATATATTATTGTTAACTTAGTATTTATTCCAAACGGTATGATGTACTCGACATTACGAGCTAAGTGATTACATATCGCAACATGATATTTTACATTGCGATAAATCAGGCGATGAAAAGCATCTTTTTTGGGCTGTGATTTCGTAGTACCGTGTCGAATTATTAAGTTTGCCTCCAATCCAAGCAAAGCAAAATATAGCGAACGTAGCTCTGATGCCCCGAAGTATATTACATTCTTAATTTTATTTTTCTTAATTATAGAACGTACCTGCCGAATAATGGCGAAACTAAAATAATACCTAAACTGTATACTTTCCACCCGTATTTTGCTGTCCACAAGACTTTTTTTACAATAACCTGCTAACGCCGCACCATGCTTAACAATAAGCGTTATTGAGGATGTTGCAGATAGCAGTCTCGCTAAACGAAGCGCGTCCATTTCCATACCACCATAATAAGGTGAAAGACACACAACTACAGTATTCGAAACAGCCTTAGTTTTACCTTGTTCTTCCATTTTTTAACTTAAATAGTGTGCCTACCCAAACGAAAAATTTTCGAATAATAACAGTAGCGCTAGTTTTACGGACTAAAATTTATTTTCTATAAGGCCACATAAAATATGCCCAATAGTAATATGTGACTCTTGGATCCTTGCGGTATTATCTGACGGTACGCATATACAGAAGTCACATAAGCCCTTCAATGCACCGCCTGTATTCCCGGTTAGGCCTACCGTTGTGATATTCATGGATTTCGCACACTCTACTGCGTTTACTATATTGGCCGAATTACCTGAGGTAGATATCCCAATGAACAGGTCACCCTCCCGTCCTAAAGCCTCCACCTGACGTGAAAAGATCTGCGAATATTGGAAATCATTAGCAATAGCGGTAATATTTGAGGCGTTAGTATTCAATGCCATGGCGGCTAGGCCAGCACGTTCTTTTTCAAATCGGCCGACTAATTCGGCGGCAATATGTTG
>JBGMRO010000605.1:0-2858 GCA_048061555.1 Thiohalomonadales bacterium
ATACAGAAAAACGCCCAAAGGATATACTATTGGGTAAGGCAGTTGCTGCATCTGCTGGCGTCCCCGGTATATTTCCGCCCTTGTCTATAAGTCGACTCTATAAGGATAAAACGGTTCAACTTGTCGACGGCGGTGTTTACGATAACCAGGGTGTAGCAGGTCTGTTGGATCCAGATCATAGCTGTACTCATTTTATAGTCAGCGACGCCATTGGTCAAAGTGAGGCGATTGATAATCCCTCCACTAATTATATCGGTGTGCTTGCACAAACCGCTAATATCCTCATGGGGCGAGTAAGGGAAGAGTCTATCAATAATCTTTTGCATGCATATCGGAAAAAAAATACGGCCTATTTTCATCTAAAACGTGGCTTATTTGCCAGCGATATTGAATTCAATGAACAGAATAGCAAACAAACCCCCGGGCGTTATATGAAGGCTGGAATTATATCTGCGAAAGAAGATTATGGTCTTTCCGAAAATATGCAGGATGCCTTGTCGGAAATACGCACGGATCTCGACACTTTTAGCCATCCTGAGGCACGAGCGCTGCAAGCTGATGCCTATTTGATGTGTGAAAAAGGAATATTAAAACTGCCAGAACAGTATCGTAACCGTACTAAATTGGAGTATCACTGGACCTTTAAACAATATATTCCCATGTTGAAGACCCATTCGGAGCAACTTTATCAGCATATTAGGATTGGTAAAGAACAATTTTTTAGACCGTATCGCTTAATGAAGATTGCAAAATTTAACAAGTCAATGGGGCTCTTAGGTGTTTCAGTACCGTTGTTTTTGTGTATAGCGGCCTATATTTACCTCGCAGTGCTCGGTGTAAATTCACTCTTGAACGACGAAGTCTTAATGTCTTCTACGATTGTCGATATTGTGCCCTGGCTTGGTGGTCTGCTAGTGTGGTATGTGGTTTATTTATTCATTGAGAAAGTTTCACAACGATTGGCGCGCTCGTTGCAATTTGTACGCTCCATCACTCGATTGCCCATTTTTTTAGTCGCCCACCTCATCGTACCCATTTTATTGTATCCACCCATTATGATTTACCTGCATACGATTAATTGGTACTACATCAATGTTATCGGCGAGTTAGATGTCGTAGAGATTGGTGTACGACCGGGTTCAGGAATGCATGCGACAACAGGCGGGCTTTAGAATTCTAATCTTCCATTTTAGCGAGTTGTGTTAGGATGATATCTCACTAATATCCGTTTACGTAGACAGGAGACGCATATCGAATTAATCACAGCGAATGTTATTATTGGTCTCATCAAACCGAAAAGTCCGAGTAATGTTGGTGCGGTAATGCGTGCGGCAGGGTGTTATGGCGTCGATTCTGTATTCTACACTGGGGAGCGTTACGGTCGGGCGGAAAAATACCATCTAGATACAAAGACCGCGAGGGCAAGAATTCCTTTGACGGCGGTTCAGGATATCCGTGATGTGATCCCCGCTAGCGCCAGCATGGTCTGTGTTGAGCTCGTCGAGGGAGCGTTATTATTACCTCAGTTTGAACACCCCGCGAGTGCGTTCTACGTTTTTGGTCCCGAAGACGGCACGATAGAACAGGCGTTGATCGATCGGGCAGACACAGTGATATATGTACCTACAACGACCAGCATGAATTTAGCCGCCTGTGTTAATGTTGTTCTGTATGATAGATTGGCGAAGTCAGATCTGACTTTTGCTAACGACGAATTTATTCGCCAGATACGAGACACCAATAATAATGCGATTATTGGTAACGCGGGTCTCACTGTTTAAATATTAATTATTGACGGGCGACATGACTAAACGCTGCTAATCAGTACTCTCGACTAAATACTTGTTTTTCCCGTTAAAAGTTCCACCTAAGCTATTTACGGCCCCGTTGATTTAGGCTTTTGTGGGTGGTTTTCACGATTGCCAAACACTTACCGCTAGCCGAACCCGGTTTAGACCATAAACATCTTTCGAGTTATAATAACGACCATATATACCCATCACGAATAGGTTTCCCTGCAAATTGCACGTCCTATTTCCACCGTGGCGGCGTTGCAATTCCTCGCAATAGGTCGACTATTACTCGTCATCGCGCCTTGCCACGGAGAAAATATGACGCACCCTTTACTAGGGAAACCTATCCGTGATGGGTATAAAACAATACTCCCTATGATATACTGCAACAATCGATTGTGTCGCCCATTAATTAGCTCGTATGGTCAAGTTGCTGGAAAAATTAGTAGCGACATATTTTTTGACTAGGTCTAATAAGAGATTGACCATACCTTACTAGTGCCCGTCCATAAACGAGAATATTTCGCCACTCAGAAGATGTTGGTGAAATAGGCCGTTTATATAATGAGCATAATAAGATATGTGTTTCCGGAGTGGTTATGAGACGTAAACAGAAGCAAAGCGATATGGCAGGCAGAGTGATTCCATTTTTAATTAGTTTATTAGTAAGTAATTATTTATTAGTGAGTAATTATGCATTTGCGGATTTTATCCTGTCGGCTCCACCACGAGAAACTCCCGAACAAGGCGAAAACCTCTATAAGCCACTTGCGAAGAGTCTTAGTAAGTTAATCGGTAAAAAAGTTATTTATGAACAGCCAAAAAATTGGTTTGAATATGGAATCAAGATGCGCAGCGGGGCCTATGATATTGTTTTTGATGGACCACATTTTGCAGCATGGCGGATAAAACGTCTTAAGCACATTCCCGTCGCAACGCTTCCGGGCAGTCTTGTCTTCGTTTTATTTACACAAAAAGACAACGATCTAATGAATAATCTAAACGATCTATCTGAAAAAATAATGTGCGGCATTCGTATGCCTAATTTGGGTACAAATTTAATAA
>JBGMRO010000606.1:0-2839 GCA_048061555.1 Thiohalomonadales bacterium
TCAATATGGGCGGTAAGGCGGTAGTGAGTCCGTTGGATCAACTTGTTGCTAAACAACAGTCTGTTGCTCTCGTGGATTGAATATATTATTGGCGAATTCATCATCTAAGTGCATCAATCTATTGTCAGCTCTGTAGTTGGGCCATTTTGGGCGTTCTGGTAATGTATAGGAGGAAAATAGGGGGCATCGTTGACCAAGTGGATAAAATAGTGTCATGGAAATTCGTGTCGCGTTTCGAGCCAAGCTAATAGATAGGAAATAAAAGTAATTTGAAAAAAAGAGACGAGGTATAGGCGCCAACAGTGCATTTTCACGTCGAAGTGGCAGGTATTTAGTAATACGGGAGTTTCCACCTAGGTAGTTTCTCAAAAACGCGCCACGATGGGCAGCACCTAAAACAAGTACGACAACTTACCCATCTTCAATATTACAATATCATACGGCAGCCACCGATAAGATAACGCCACAAACCTTGTAGTTCATCGCATAACGATTTACTAAAACGACGGGGCCTTGATTGGTGGTTGTACATTCCTTAAAATAGGTGGATTGATACTAATTGTTAAACCTAATTTTGGAATACCGATATAAACCATGAAAGCTATCTATCTCGGGCATAACATTGCCCGTACAATAAAAATTATATTTCTTTTCCCGGGGTTATTTTTTTTTCATTATGCACATTCTCAAGAACTAGAACCTCGCTCCTATATCAATATCCCCGTCGGACTAAATTTTGTTGCATTGGCTTATGGGTATACCGATGGTGATATTTATACCGCCCCCAGCGTACCCATTGAAGATCTTGCACTAAGGGTCGACGGGCCGCTGTTGGCCTATGGCTATACATTCGGTATGTTTGGTCGTTCGACAAAATTTGATTTTTCTGTGGGACGGATGTGCGGGTTTGCGAGTGCCATTTTTGAAGGGGATAATATTAGTAGAAAATTTTGCGGCGTTACCGATACCAAAGTTCGCCTTAATTATAATTTTTATGGTTCGCCTGCTTTAACACTTAAAGAATTTGGTACTTATAAAAGAGATATAGTGGTGGGTGCTAGTTTCCAAATAAACGTACCGACGGGTAAATATGATACCGACTATTTTTTTAATGTAGGTTCAAATCGGTGGTACTATAAACCTGAAATCGGTTTGTCTATCCCATATAGAAAGTGGGAGTTCGATTTTGCGGTGAGTGCTAAAATATTTGGCGATAATACAGAGCTAAAAAAGACTTTTACATTGTCGCAAGACCCAATTTATAATCTCCAGCTTCACATTATCTATTACATCGTGCGGGGACAGTGGATAGCATTAGATAGTAATTATTTCAGAGGTGGTGATACCTATCGTAATGGTAGCAGGTCCACGGTGACCAGCGGTAATTATCGCGGGGGCGTCACGTATAGTTATGCATTTAATTGGCAGCATAGTATTAAATTGTTGGCACATAAGGGCGTCTCTACACGCCTAGGCAATGATTCTGTAGTCTATGGTTTGGCTTGGGCATATACCTGGAATTAACATCGGCCACATTACAACCACATGCTGCTCGCATTCACTCCTTTATTGTCCGCATATTGCAGAATTTCAGCGGGTGAAATAACCTCAGGGTTATAGGCAACGGAAATTAGGTTGTTGCGTCGAAATTGCACTGAATAAATATTCTTGAGACTCGATAAGTCGGCGGCAAATACGTTTTTTTGCTTATTTGATAAGTATGAATTGACTTGAAACATAATATCAACCATGGACATGACGCACCTCTTTTTTTCTGATTAATTTAGGATTACGCATGAAATGTATAGAGCGGTTTTCTCATAGGTTCATGCATGCCTATAACCAGTGACACCGCTTAATGGAAAAATGTGTAGTCTATGTGAATATTTCACAAACGGTGATAATCGCTGTGATGGGGGTTTGCGCAGGTGGGCATTAAGCACGTTGCAATGCCGCTTCGGTGGTTTTTCTGATGTCTACACCGACCAGAATCTCGATTAATTGTAAAGCAAAGTCCATTGCGGTACCCGGTCCGCGTGAGGTGATAATCTTGCCATCGATGACGACGGGGGCACCGCTTATTTCCGTATCGTTAAGGTTGAGTTTTTCTAAGGTACCCGGGTAGGCGGTTGCAGTTCTACGGTCTAATAAACCTGCGCGGGCCAAGACCTTAGGTGCGGCACAGATAGCGGCGATATATTTTTCGCTCTTGGCCATTTTTTTTAATAGCGCATGTAAACGAGGGTCGTCGTTGAGGTAGTCGGCGCCAGGTAGACCGCCGGGTAAAACTAACATATCGTAGTCTTTCTCGAGTGCAAGCTCCAAGGTCGTATCAGCGATTAAGACACAACCTCGACTAGCTGTTATGGTTGTTATTGCGTCTAAGCTGGCGGTGGTAACTTCGATTCCTGCACGTCGTAACAAATCGATAATGGTAATCGCTTCGAGTTCTTCACAAGCTTGTGCTAAGGGGACAAGAACGCTCGCCATGTTTTAAACCTCTGCATATTCATTTTTATGAGTTGTGATGCCGGTACTAGACGAAACCCTTGAGACTCTAGTGCGTTTAAGCGCCGTTTAAGTACCGCCAAGGTCTGAGGATACGGGTGCGCAATGGCTAATGCAATACCCTTTATCCTGGCGATGCGAAGCAGCTGATTAAATTGTTGATTGATAGCCTTTGCATCGCGGTCGTTGTCTAAAAATACATCTCTTTTAATATTCGGAACCCAATTTTCATTGGCTATTTTTTGAATGATACTTCTGCTAGTCGTAAAGCTATCGACAAAAAATAGATCGTAGTCTCTGACCACTTGCATCAAGGCGCTTACATGACCGG
>JBGMRO010000607.1:0-2839 GCA_048061555.1 Thiohalomonadales bacterium
TTATTAAAATAGGCTATAAGAATGTCCCGCCCGCTACGAATTGAATATGAAGAAGCGATCTACCACGTAATGAATCGTGGTAGATCACGTCAAGAAAATAGAGAATAGGGGTCAATCCTATTGTATAACATATAAAACAGTCTTGAACTTCGGAACTTGAGTTATAAGGACTACCACGGTAGTCGCACATTTTACTTATAGTGCTCCGATAATGGCACAGTCAACGGCAAAATCCAGTCTGCATGGACTAGGTTTCGTTCCACCTTGGCCAGGTCTACCGAGGCATCTATCAAACGGGCGGGTGCGCGGCCATTCAAGGATGCAAATACATTGGCGTTGACAATAGGTTGGTTGATACCCTGTTTTACCGCCCAGTCGTCGCGTAAATAGTGTGCGAATTGTAATATCATGTCAGGGCGCGTAGGCATCTTGCGTGCCTGTCGGCGGGTGAGCAAGTCCTTCGGGTGCACGGCGACGGTTTTCGCGGTATTGAAATCGGTCACGTAAAATACCGCCAAACCTTGTTTGCTGCGAAGTTTCATCCGCCATGAAAAGCGATGACCTTCTTCTGTCCAACTCACATCGCCGGGGTAGAGCCAGTGGCGTAGTGGTACAAAAATCTGTAGACCTAACCATAGACTGAGAAATGCATAGACCCAACGCTTTTGTGCAAAATTTTGTGTTGCAGTGAAACGTGGTGAATTTTCAAATTCAGCTAGATTTTTCGTATTAAGCTTTTTGAATCTTGCCCGAAGTCGCCTTGTTAATTGCTTTGGCCAGTCTGGCTCAAAAAATAATAATGTCGCGAACAAGGTAAACCACGGAAATATTCCGATTGAAAAGACAAAGTGATTCAATAAATGAAAGGCAAAATAGATAAAAAAAACATAGATACGCGTTTTTTTCCAGAGCAATAGCGGTGCGCCGATCAGGTGCAGGGCGATGACACCGTAGGCTGCGATTGCGATCGCCCAGGGTTCGTTAAAGAATACACCGACCACCGGTAGATCACTACGCTCTGCTAACCACATCGATAAGGGTTGCAAGTGTAACCAGTCGTAGTTGATTTTTACCAGGCCGGCGTAGATCAGAATGATCTCTAATTGTATACGTAGTAGCCAAATACTCCAGGCCGGTACTGTCTCACTGCGGCGTTGCGGTTTAATTAACGCATCGATAGAAAAATATCGTTGCGCGGGTAGTACGATAAGTATGCTGCTGAACAATATCACTAAATAGAAGTGATTTAGATAGCGTGCTTGGTCAAGAAGGAATATATACGAAAATGCCAAGGTAAATAATAGGGCACTGAGGCGATACATAAAACCGACAGTGATGCATATCGCCAAAATGCCCAACAGTACAAAATGGATATACATGCCGTTACCGTCCCAGGCCTGCACCCATTCGAATCCATAATATTTAAAGAAAAAAGTCGGTTCAATGAAATACCGAGAAATCCAGCCGTGCGACCAATATCGCAAGACCTCCCAAAGCATAATCAGTCCAAAACCCATACGAAATACCACCAACGACGATGCGTCGACCGGCGCAAACAACCGCTTACTTAGGTTTGATTTTAGAGAGGCAATATTCATCTTTGGGATAAAAATGGCAAAAGCCAATCATACACCGCTACTAATTTGTATTGTACTAAATTTAGGCGATGGGACGATCAGCCTTCCAGAAGACGGGTATGTTAGGCCTGATTTAGTAGGAATTGACTAGGGCCCATCCACCAATGATCAGCTGTTTAATTCTTGAACTCCGAAACTTGAGTTAAGATTAAATACTACACATAGTAGTCTCTTAAGATAAGTCTTTCTAAATCTGGAAAAACATACAGATTAAGAAACACTAATATGCTGCGCTTGAAAAATTTGGTGCGTTTTTTGGCCATGGATGGCCTTACACTGCGAATGCATGGATGCATTAGAGCAGTTGATCTTGGGGGAATTTCCTCGTTTGTGGACGGGCACTACCTAAAATAATAGGTGAGTTTATCGAACTTGAAGAATTGGACATTAATTGATTAAAAAATTGATTAAAAAATAACAGGTCTTATCGTACGCCTACCCATAACGTTTTGCAGTGTTGTCCGAAATTTATGGTATTATTCTACGACAAAAAATTGCGGTATATTTAAAATTCGGTTTGGAGAAGCACGATGAAATATGGACGATATTTGTTGTATCTATTACCCATGCTATTTACATTATTCCTATTGGGCTGCTCCAGCGGTAGTGATGACGGAACCAAACCTGTCGCCAAAACAGGCACCGGATTAAGCGGTACTGCGGCAGCGGGCAAATCATTAGCGAACGTAACAGTGGCACTGAAGGGCGCCAATGGTAAGCGATTGACAGAGACTGCCGATAGTACGGGTCATTACGCATTTATCGATTTAGATAAAAAAGGTGTTACCGCACCCTATTTACTTAAAGTGGATAGCGAAGGGGGAAAGCGGCTTTATTCCATTGCGCATGTCTTGGCCAATAGTGCGAATACCGCCAATATTCATCCATTGTCGGATGTGGTTGCCAGGAGCTGGTATCACGCCAGGAATCGAAACATTGACGCAGAGTTTGACGATAATAATCCCATTGCTAATCTACCCGCTAAAACCGATATTGACGCGATTGTCATAGCGCTAACACGATTGCTGGAAGAAGCCTATGTTGATTTCACTATCGACAGCAATTTTAATTTCTTGGGATCGAGTTTTAGCGCTAACGGTGAAGGCTTTGCCAAACTCTTGGACGCCATTGAAGTTGTCATTAATAACACATCAGTTACCATCAGATTGACTGACCCGATATCGGGTTCTGTCGCAATAATT
>JBGMRO010000608.1:0-2832 GCA_048061555.1 Thiohalomonadales bacterium
AAAAAAGAAAGTGTATGAAGGCTTTGTAGCTCCTTATCTACTTGAGTTAGATGCTGCTGTTAATTATACGGTTAAGCGGAACGCAAAATGCCTAACAAAAAGTTCAAGTCTGACTCCGTAACACGGCACATTATTTGCCAAGAGCGCAAAAAACCGCCATGTTACTCCGCAGCTTAACTAAGCGTTATATTTTAAAAAAAGTTTGACGTTTACTCATAGAGTGCTAAATATGCTTATTTATAAAATAGAAAATAGAAAAAGTGGAGTTGTTTTTCCGGCCAAAAAGGCTTTCGCCGTCAACATCATTCAACCCTACCTAACCTGATTACGCGATGACGGCACAATGGAGGCGCCTGGCATTGTCCAGGCAAGGTCTGGCGTCGCAGCAGCAGTTTGGTGCAGACTTGTCTGGAACGCGCAGCGCAATCGAGCATCTTGGTTATGTGCAAATTGATACGCTATCGGTGGTTGAACGCGCGCATCACCATGTATTGTGGAACCGAGTGCCGGGCTATGACCCAACCCACTTGAATCAGCTGGTCAGCGAGCAGCACATCTTTGAGTATTGGTACCATGCCGCTTCGTATCTGCCAATGCGCGACTACCGTTATGCGCTACCGCACATGGCGTCGGTACGCAATGGTGAAAACCGCTATTACACCAATGTCGACAAACGCCTGATGAAGGAGATCCTGGCTCGCGTGAGCGCAGAGGGAGCGTTACGGTTGCGTGATCTCGACAAGGGGAACAAGAGCAAGGGTAATTGGTGGAGCATGGGGCCGGGTAAGCGCGCCCTCGAAAAGCTGTTTATGCAGGGTGATCTGATGGTGTGTGAACGCAATGGCATGGAGAAGATCTATGACCTCGCCGAACGATGTTTGCCAGAGGGTATCGATCTGAGCGTGCCCACACTGAGCGAATATGCGGCCTATTTGTTCGACACCACACTCAGGGCGCACGGCGTTTTCACCTGGAAGCAGCTATTGCACCTGAAGACGGGTAAACCCTTGCGGGATGCAATGCGTGAAGTTCTCGACGAGCGTATCGAAGCTGGAGTGGTGAGAGCACTGGGTAACGCCGATGCGCCAACCGCCTACGTGGACATCAAGGCACTCGAACAAGCACCGACGATCGACGATGCACTGAAAGTGCTGTCCCCATTTGATAATGTGGTGATCCATCGCGATCGATTGAGTACGCTGTTCGAATTTGACTACCGGATTGAATGTTATGTCGCAGCGTCTAAGCGGGTGTTTGGCTACTTCTGCCTACCAATCCTGTACGGCGACAAATTCGTTGGTCGAATCGACTGCAAGGCGCATCGGGCCAACCAGCGTTTTGAAGTTTTAAGCCTGAATCTGGAAGATGGTACACTCGACCGGGATCAGTTTTTCCCTGCGTTAAGCGACGAGCTACAAAAGTTCGCCGACTTTAATAAATGCCCGTTGCTCGATGCGAGCGTAGTTGCTGCGGAGGGCGAGTAATGGAATATAACAAGGTGAATCCATCGGATTGCAAAAAGTGTCACTTATTTCGCTTACGAAAAAACGCGCCCCTTTTGGCAACCGCTGATTCACGACGTTATGCTCAAAAAACAACATTTAACATAAATCCAGGAGTTTTATTATGAGCACAGATAAAATTTATGCCGAAAGGCTTACTGTTGATAATTCAATTTTGGCAATGATAGACCACCAAACGGGTTTAATGGTGAGCTGTCGTGATTATGATCCGCATTTACTGAAGGCCAATATT
Source organism: Thiohalomonadales bacterium (assembly GCA_048061555.1). Classification (GTDB taxonomy): domain Bacteria; phylum Pseudomonadota; class Gammaproteobacteria; order SZUA-152; family SZUA-152; genus JBGMRO01. Next base: position 1,756 of record JBGMRO010000608.1, read on the forward strand.
AGAGGTCTCTGTACTCTTGCAAAAACAGTTAGCTTACCTTCTGTTGTTACCGCCAGTATGCCTCAAGGGCCTAATGGACCAATAATGCCTGATATTCTGGAAATTCTGGGTGATGATGTAATTGAAAGACCCGGTGAAATTAATGCTTGGGATAATCCAGAATTCAAAAGTGCAATCGAAAAAACAGGCCGAAAAAAAATCATCATGGCAGGTGTGGTGACAGATGTTTGTTTGCTATTTCCAGCCATTTCAGCTGTTGCGGATGGCTATGATGTATATGCCGTAATAGATGCCTCGGGTACTTGGAACAAGTCCGTACAGGAAGTTAGTTTACACCGCATGACCCAAGCGGGTGTTAAAGTCTCCACTTGGGCTTCTGTCCTGGCAGAGGTTATGAACGATTGGCGTAGCGAAAAAGGAATGGAGCTTGGAGGAGTGCTCGGCGAGCATACTTCTTATCGCTGGGTTTATGATAGTTTTCTAGCTGCTAGCCAAAATAGCAAGTAGACTGAAAATAAAATATCAGCGCTGAGAGAAAAAATTATGAATATTGAGATTAAAACTAGAGAACAACAGCACAATTCTGATTTATTCGGAGGGCGATTACATGAAAACAAACCAATCTCAGGACATGTATATTCTAACCTTTTATATTGGGCGCATGTAAAAGCTCCTGAAGATGGTGAATTTGGAATGCACCCACACGAAAACATTGAAATATTAACTTTTATTCTTGAAGGTGCATTGGAGCATTTTGATACGGCAACTAATGTATGGACACCCTTGCCAGCTGGAGGAGTTCAACATATACAAGCAGGTAAAGGACTATCTCACTCAGAAAAATATAAAAAAGGTTCTCGTGCTTTTCAAATTTGGTTTGATCCAGATTTTAGCAAGGCATCAAAAAAGAATCCTTATTATAAAGATTTTCAGGCAGATTCTTTTGTTTGGGAAAAAGAAGAGGGTTTTGAAGTAAAAGCATATGTTGGTAAAAATGCGCCGATTAAGACAGATGCTCCTGGAATTTCTGCAAAGAGATATAAAATGCAGAAAGGTCACCACAATTTTAACTTCAAA
>JBGMRO010000609.1:0-2826 GCA_048061555.1 Thiohalomonadales bacterium
CGATTTTTGTTATGGAGGGCATGGTGCTTTTGCAGAGGCTTTTGGTATAGAAGAAGGCTTGTTAGAAACAATTGTCGAGAATATAGATTCTGCAAATATAGAAAACAAAATGAAGGTACTTCTTAGATTTGTAAAAAAGGTCACTAAAGAATCCTATAAAATAACGCAAAAAGATGTAGATACCGTGCTGAATTCTGGATGGAGCAACGAGGCATATTACCATACTGTTGCGATCTGCAGCTTATTCAATTTTTATAATCGTCTAGTAGATTCTTATGGGCTCGAATTACCGTCAGGTTTTAAAGAGTATATCGCCGAGCATGTAAAGAATGGTGGTTCGTTGCACGACCATTAATCAGGAACCCCGTCGTGGAAAATGAGTCTGCCATAATCGGCATCTTCGGTGTGGACGATTTCAAATCGCGTTACAGCGGCATTGGAAACGTAGATTCGAAACATCTGTACCGCAGGGATATCGAGGATATGGCACATGATGCAACGGGTAATGCCAGCGTGGGCAACTAATAACACATGCCGGTTTTTGTGAGCCTGAATCAAATCCTGCCAAGCGGCGACGACCCGGGTGTAGAATTCCAATACGCTTTCCGCGTTGGCGGGTTTATGCTCTAGTGGAGCAGCCCTAAATTTCAAGAGGGCGTTGGGGTTTTCACGACAGATGTATTCGGTGGTGCAGCCCTCCCAGATACCCCAGTCAATTTCTTTGAATCTTTCCTCTAGATGTAGGGGTTTTTCTTTTATTGTCGATATCTCTGCCGCAAACTCGGAGCAGCGAATTAATGGGGAGCTGACGATAGTGTCCCAAGACGAAAAGTTACCGACGGCGTTACGCATCTGCCGCCAACCTTTTTCACTGAGGGGGTCATCCTTATGACCGCGGTACATCTTTCCTCCCACGGGTTCACCGTGCCGGATAATATCGACAGTCGTGAGTAAATGGTCAAATGAGTTCGATTGCTCTGCAGTCATGCTGTGTCAGTTCGCTTTTAGCCAGCCCAACCGCTCATAGTGAGTAGCGCGAGCACGGTGAGCCAAAGGATGATGGATCTTTTGGCCATTGACAATATTGCACCAACGACGGGTTTGGCATCACAAATGGTTGTTTCGTCTAAATTCATAGCACCTTCGCCGACGCTGGTTAACATGTTATCGCATTGCGGATTGCTGAGTAGATTTTTCACCTTGTTTTCCTGCCAACTTTGTGCGGCATCGACGAAATTTCCGGTCGTTGCGAAGCAAAGCGCAGTAACGTGGGCAGGCAGCAAGTTAATGATCGCAAACAACATCGCTGCGGTTGATGCATATTCCTCGTTGGATTCCTCTTCCTCAGAGTGCGACTCATGTATCACCAGCGTCAAGCGGTACATGATTGCCCCCATCGGGCCGAGTATAAGGAACCAAAACAATACGCCCAGCAAATGAGTATTAATGGATAATAATATTTTATTCTTGACCATAGAAAACAGATCTTCAGAATTACCGGGCAGTTCGTTTGCAGAAAGTTGGCTCGCGATCGTGCGCAGTTCTTTATCACAGTCTTCAGATGGCAGGTCTTTTAACTGCTGTTTTAGGCCGTAAATATCTCGAGGCCCAAGACTGTAGGCCAATATCAGCACACTAAAGGCAAAACCCAATACAGCGCCTGCTTTATATATTTCATAGTGGAGAAAAGAGATCGCAATAATAGGTAATAAGAGAATAAGGGCAAATGATAAAGTATCATTCCAATGCGAAAATCGTGAAAGTTTATTCTTCATCCACTGTTGATAAGTAAACAGCCAATCAAATCGTCGATACTCAAGCAGATTTGGCATAAGCCTTTCGATACTAAGTCCGAGAATAATCGCAAGTAATGTCATGACAACCCCAATAATTAGTGAAAAATTAATGCGAAAACGGCAGTGTACATAGGATAATCAAACATTGCTTGCAAAGATAGCCTATCCTGCGATTTTCGGAGGTTTAAGATTTTATAATTGTGTCGTCGTCTTATAGCTTTGTTAATAATTGCGAAAATTTCGTCCAATCAAAAAATGGTCCTGGATCGGTTTTTCGACCGGGTGCTATATCACTGTGACCGGTGATGTGTTGATCAGATAATGTTGGGTAAGAATTAATCAATAAGTGGGCAAGCTTACTAAGCTGCTGGTACTGAGGTGGTTCGAAGGCCTGTTGATCGCTTCCCTCTAATTCGATGCCAATAGAGAAGTTGTTACACTGCCCTCGACCATTGTAATAGGACTGCCCCGCGTGCCATGCACGTTTATGGAAGGGTACGAATTGAATAATTTCGCCATTACGGCGGATAAGCACATGTGACGATACCCGCATTTGGTAGATATCTTTGAAGTAGGGGTGTGCCTCGGGATCGAGGTTATTACAGAATAGTGCAGTAATCCAAGGACCGCCAAATTCATTCGGTGGTAAGCTAATATTGTGGATGACAATGAGTTCAGGGTCGGTATTTTCGGGACGATCATCAAAGTTTGGTGACTCGATGAACTGGCTATCTAATTTTCCTGTATTAATATCGATTTGCATTGGATGCATTGACCGGATCGATGAAGCTGGTTAATCTGATTACCCTATAATGCTTATAGACTACCACAGCATGGTTATTAATCTAGTGCCCATCCACAAACGGTCTATTTCACCAATATCTTCGTTGTACCGATTTTTTAGTAATTTTTGCTCTGCGTTGTTTCGCAGGGCTAGAAGTACTTATCTTAAGATTAAATGCTCACATAGTAGTCTATGCTGCGCTTTAAAAAATCGGTACGCCTTTTGGCCATGGATGGCCTTATGCTG
>JBGMRO010000610.1:0-2822 GCA_048061555.1 Thiohalomonadales bacterium
CACCCGTAACAAAGTCATGTTGTACCGTGGCGAGTATATTGCTTACTTGCGGTATATCTATAACCCCACCCGTCGCTGTCCAGCTCAGTTTTTCATTCAGCTTTCCAAAGACCTGGCCCACCTCAGGCTCTTTACCATTAATACCTATGCGCATACCCTTGATTGTTATTACATCTGAAGTTTCTGCTAATGCCGGCGAGCCAGCTAGATCGGCACCCAAGATAACAAACCGCGGATCGAAGATCTTATAACTGAAGTCATCAAACTCCTCGATGGTCATCAAGATATAACTTTGTTCATGCATGCGAGTATCAAGCTTGCCCACATTAAATAACAAATGGTATTTTTTACCTACGCCTGCATCGAAGTTTTGCCGGATTTTGTCGGCAGGTAACGCGGCATTGTGTATCGCCAACAAACGCAATCTACCTAGAAAAGGATTAGAGCCATCTGAGTCGGCGCCGAGTGATAACAGGTAACCTTCGTCCCAGTCGTCCAATATGCCCAGTGCGGTTGGATCACTAAAGACCAGTTCGCCATTGACATAAACCTTGCGCCCAACCGCATTCGTATCGTTAGGATCGACCGAACCACGATAGGTCACCACCACGTGTTGTAAGGTGGCTTGTAATACCTCATCGGCATCGGGTGTCGCCAGGAGTTCATTGGCACCACCACTTCCGACGATATCCTGATCCGCATTGGCGCTGTCGATACGTGTCGCCAAGGTGTAGTTATACAATTGCTGCCCTAGGGTCAGGTTGCGGCTGGCCGCACCAACACCATAAGACATCATGACCGCCGGCGCATCAGCTCCCTGCGCAGTGTTAGCGGGCACGACCCAGGCCTCAATCGAAAATTCGCCGTTCGGGATAATCATATCAAGTAGCTTGCGACTCTCCGTGACACTGCCAGACATCAAGCGACTAACACCTTTACCCGGTAACGCGGGTAGAAACTGGACCCCCCAACCGCTGACCCATTTAACATTTCCGAACAGGGTCAAATCAATCGCTGGCACAATTCCGCTGGTATCTCTGGCTACGGTGCCGCTACCTTCTTTAAATTCGTATTTCGCAACGATATTAGGCTCGTAACGTACACCGCCGCTGACGACTTGGCCATCGCCTAACGTCAACGCCTTACTCGTAACCCAGCCGTTGGGTAGTGCAGCGGGTACTGATATCTGGTCGCTGAATACTTTAATCGCTGCTAATACCTCGGCGGCGTTAGCGGTACATGTTGACCAGCAATTATGCGCGTCATTCTGCAGACGCAAATATATTCTAGATTTTTCAATGACGTTAATGTCAATTTTTTGATTATCTTTCAACGCAGCATAAGAAACCGCCTCACTACCATCGGCAAAATATGGCGTCTGTGGCGTTGCCGCCGAGCTTATGTGGCAACCGTTACAATTTGTTTTCAAGATGGTATGCAAGCTGGTAAAATTCCCACCGGCGATATCGTCAGGAAATGTCTTGAATGGTTGAGGGTCAGATTCGCTTGTCACCTGTACTGCTAACGTTTCTGCCAAACTTTTCACCACAATGGAGGTTGCTCCGCTCCCGCTGCCCGCACCGGTCCCATTTTTCAGATTAACCCAATCTTTGATTCTGTCGGTCAGCTCATTCGCGTCGTTTTGGCATGAAACGGCACTAGAACCAGACCAACAATTGTGCCCACTCAACACCTTCTGTACCACCGCAGAATCCTTCGCGGTCGTTAATGATAGAAGAAATAAGGCAGTACCCTTTGAACTCTGCGAGGTTGCTACAACGTAGGCATTTGCCGCCGAGGAATCCGCAAAATACGGCTGTTGTTTACTACTACTGAGCGGATTATGGCAGCCTCCACATCGAGGAAATAAGACACCGGTGCTTTTATTTGACGAGTCTTTGCCGTTGTATACCGTAGCGACAAATTGGTCGACCGTGAGCACACCTTTCGTCACCTTGGGTTCACCCAGATCGCCTGATATTCCTCTAATGCTACCCGGCGTAACATTGTCATTGCCCTCACTACAGGCGTTTAATAACGACAATACAGCTACAGAGAAAAACAATGCTTGGAAGAGTCTAGTTACGGATTCTGTACGAACACGGTGACCGGTACGAGTAGATGGATTCATGGCTGATACACCCGAGGCTAGTTGTTTTATATTCGCTATTTTTTTCATGATTATTGCCCCTTACATAGCGCCGCTGTCTTAGCGAATACTTGTTTCATATCAAAACCAGCTTTAAAATCTGCAATAATAGATCTTATACCTTTACGTCCATCGGATTGATCACCCAAATGAGCTGTTGTTGGCTCTTGTAAGCAGACATGTCGGTAGACTTTGGTGACTTGGCATTCTGAGAAGGCGTTAGAAGACGCAATTTCTTCACCAAACGATGCAGGGCCAGCACCGGTATTGGTTGAACCTCCAGCGGCGGATAGCGGTAGTTGTTTCCCCGTTGAAAGTGCAACTTCCCCCCACCCCAATGCCGCATTTTTTCCTTCGCGCCAGTAATTTTCCCAGCTATCATTTACGGTAACGTATCCCTGCGGGAAACTGCCGGCATTGATCAGGTATTTATGTTTGATCGGTGTTAGCGCGTTCGGTGTATGTATGATTTTGTCGTTGTATACTAGACCCGCTATCGGCGGATCGGTGGTTTCATCGGTAACGACCCAGTCATAATAGGCAAAGGCCGCCACTAGCGGGTCCATACCTGCGTGACAGGCAATGCAGTGATTCAAAAATATGGAGCTATCACCACCTGGGCTACGCGAGACATCTTGACGAATTCGATCTGGGACACGGGTATTGTCTTTTA
>JBGMRO010000611.1:0-2809 GCA_048061555.1 Thiohalomonadales bacterium
GCCTGAGCAGTTACAACGGCAATAATACGCTAGATGGTCGCCAATTTCTTTCGAATGGGTGAGCAGTTACTAAAAAAGCTAAGTGTACGCAAGCGTCTCCGTGGAAATTATGTAGCGACCGCCTCTTTTTGCAACATAGGATAATCGGTATAACCGTGGGTGTCGCCTCCATAAAAGGTACTCTGGTCAGGTGTATTAAGTTCTGCCCCTGTTTTAAAGCGTTCTACCAAGTCCGGGTTGGCAATATAGAGGCTTCCAAAGGCAATGCTGTCCGCGTCGCCGTTTGCAATCGCCGCATTACCGCGTGCTAGGGTATAACCCATATTAGCCATGTAGTGGCCCGCGAATTTATTTTTAATGGCACGATAGTCGACTTTACGTGTACCACCCAGCATATCTCCTTCCAGAACATGTAAATAGGCCAATCCGAATTCAGCTAATTTTTGCGCAACATACAAGAATGTTGTTTCAGCATTAGAGTCGTGCATATCATTAAAACCATTTTCCGGCGATATTCGCACACCGATTCGTGTTGCGGGCCAGGTTTTTAGCGCTGCTTGTACCACCTCGATTAAAAATCGAGTGCGGTTTTGCAAAGAACCGCCGTATTCGTCGTTTCGTACATTGCTGCCATCACGTATAAATTGGTCTATTAGGTATCCATTTGCGGCATGGATTTCGATCCCATCGAATCCCGCCGCATAGGCATTTTTAGCGGCTAGTCCATACTGAGCAACGATGTCTTTAATCTCTGCAGTACTTAAGGCATGGGGTTCTACATAAGCTTGTGGTCCCTCAAGGGTGATCGCCTCTCCACTCGGTTTAATCGCAGAAGGCGCGACGGGTATTTCGCCAGCAGGCTGCAGAGACGGGTGGGATATGCGCCCAACGTGCCAAAGTTGCTGAAATATTTTACCATTTTGTTGATGCACGGCCGCGGTTACTTTTTGCCAACCAACGATTTGTTCTTTACTGTGAATCCCCGGTGTTCCAGAATAACCGACACCCTGTGGAGAGATTTGAGTCGCTTCGGTGATAATGAGCCCAGCGCTTGCGCGTTGTTTATAATATTCTACGTTCATTTCCTGCGGTACATTTCCCTTAGCAGCTCGATTGCGAGTCAATGGTGCCATAACGATTCGATTTGTGATATCGAGATCGCCAAATTGAGTGCGGGAAAAGAGTGACGGCTCCGTATTTTCTTGATTTACCATAGATTTAAGTCCTCTTGATTAAGTGGAATAGGACGTTTGTCCTATAATTTATCAAATATTAGGACTATTGTCCTAAACTGTCAAGGCGATTCTTGTGCTATTTTTTTTCGTCCTAGATTGATTAATGGGCCTGGCCTGCCCAAGGGGAGAAGATCAAGGCACTATTTAGTTTAGCCATTTCAGCTAATTCGAACGCCAGGGTAATGCCTCTTTCAATCCCTGCATTAATCGCGAGATGCTGTCGTAGGTTTTTTGGGTGTCGACGATTGCGGTCGTCTCCCGGTAGACCGTAGGCTGACAATGCGGTTGAGGACATCGAACCAGAAGGGCGCCCCGAGAGAGACCGCCATGACCGTGAGAAAAAGACCGACGATTTTAGTGAAAATATCTGCGGGTTCAGTGGGCTTGCAGTTCGGAATATCTCCTTCGCAACGCCAGCCGATCGGTAGGGCACGTTGTGCTTGTTGCTCACGTATTAATTGTAAGACAGCCTTATTATCGAGCTGACCTGAAGCAGTCAATTGTTCTGCTTGAGTGACGAGTGATGTTCGTAAACCCGTATTTTTCCACAACGACTCAGAAATCATGAGGGAATCGGCGTTAATCAAAACTGTGATCAAGAGTGATACGTAAAATATAACCGTGTAGGTCTTACGTTTATACCATCCCGATGCGCGCTCCATGACAGAATCAAACCATTCTTCGATATTTTTCTCGAGTGATTCTATATTTCCGCTGGCCTGGTTGATGAGCAACAACAAACTTGCCCGCAAGCGACTATCCGGTAGTTTGCCTACCGTTATTTTGATGTCGTCAAAAGTGCGAGTACTTGCATCTTTATCGGTGACTATAGTATCAAGCAATGCCGTAGTAAAAATATTTGCAGGAATATAAGACGGCGCCTTTTCGTTAAAGAAATGACCGTGGGGGCGTTTCAAATTTTCCACCAATGGGTGCGCCAGCAGTTGCGATATAATATTGATTTCATTCGCCGGCGCATGACTATTCTTTTGATTGTCTAGCAGGTGATGTAGTGTCTTATAAAGATTGGATGCACGTGAATTGAGTAGGGTCGCGATAAATTCATTTATAGATGAACAAATGACACTGAGTAGTGTGTATAAAAAAATTAAGGCGATTACAATCTCTAAAATCTCTGAGCCAAACATGGGGTTGTTCCTTATTTGATGTAATCCATTATAGTGATGTGGCAGCTATGAATAAAATAGGACGGCAATAAAGCTTAAATCTTAGACACTTTGGGTATATACCCATAGCGTTTTAGATTTAGGTGTTTAGAGTACGTCATATTCGTTTCCTGACAAGGCGAAATGACGAGTAATAGTCGGCCTATTGCGAGGAATTTCAACGCAGTCAGGGAATGAATAGGGCGCGCTATAAACCCTAAATCTAAGACACTTTGGGTATATATACTACCATAACTAAAATTTATTACAGGATTGAATTCAACACTCAGGAATCAGTTGGGCGTAGATTTTAATTGCTGTATAATTATGCTGGGCATTCGTATAGGAGAAGGGAAAATGAAGGAATCAATGGTAGATATTATGCTAAGCATGATGCCATTCATGCAA
>JBGMRO010000612.1:0-2803 GCA_048061555.1 Thiohalomonadales bacterium
GACAACAATCTCACTCGATTGCGACATACAGAACAACTTATCGAACTCTTGCAGACCACGTTACAATCGGCAGGAAATAGTCCTTCAATATTATTAAATACCACAGACGCTCATAAACTGATCAAGCGCGCACAAGCGCTTATCGAACAGGATGTTCACTTGGGTCAAGCATTGAGCGTACCAGATTTGGCGTATAGATTAGATGCGCACGAGAGGACGTTATATTATGCCTTTCAAAAAAATCTAGGTATTTCGCCTTACACATGGAGCCATCTGGTGCGGATGCACCAATTTCGTCAGCAGGCAGTAAAATTATTGCAACCCCACGGAGCAGTAACCAAGATAGCGATGGAAATGGGATTCAATAATTTGTCCCATTTTTCCGAACAGTTCAAACGCCTTTTTGGTGAATCGCCTCGGCAATTCCTACAACGCTGTAAAATCCCTCACTAGTGCCCGTGCACAAATGAGGATATTCTTTACGGTTGGATGAATGTAAACAATTTATTAGGATCGGCTGATATATTTTCTGGACGCAGGTAATATCAAGATTCTAGATCATCCAGACTCCAAATTATCAAGGTAACGCTCTGAATCCAATGCCGCCATACAGCCGGTACCGGCAGATGTCACCGCTTGGCGGTAGATTTGATCGGTAACGTCACCGGCCGCGAAGACACCAGGGATACTGGTCGCAGTGGCATTTCCGCCCCCACTCTGATTGGACAATTTGATGTACCCATTCTCCATGTCCATCTGTGTAGCAAATAGGCCGGTATTGGGTTTGTGTCCTATTGCGATGAAGACGCCAGTCAAATCGATGTTTTTTGTCTTACCGTCGTTTGTTTTAATTTTCATGCCCGTGACACCGCTATTATCGCCCACTATCTCTTGTAGTGTGGAATTCCACTGCACATCGATATTGCCATTGCTGACTTTTTCCATGAGTTGGCCGGATAATATTTTTTCTGCGCTAAATTTGTCACGTCGATGTACCACAGTGACATGCGCGGCGATATTGGATAGATAGAGCGCCTCTTCTACCGCGGTATTTCCGCCACCAATGACCGCGACCGATTGGCCCTTATAGAAAAAACCGTCACAGGTCGCACAGGCGGAGACACCTCGGCCTTTAAAGGCTTCTTCCGAATCAAGGCCGAGATACATCGCTGTAGCTCCGGTGGCAATGATCAAGGCATCGCAGGTATAAGTACCGCTATCGCCGCTCAACGTAAACGGCTTTTGCTTGAGTTCAGCGGTATGGATGTGATCAAAAATTATTTCTGTATTGAAGCGTTCGGCATGCAGACGCATACGCTCCATTAACTCAGGTCCCTGTACACCCGCATGGTCTCCAGGCCAATTGTCGACATCGGTGGTCGTGGTGAGTTGGCCACCTTGCTCTATTCCTGTTATGAGCACCGGGGAGAGATTTGCACGCGCAGCATATACCGCAGCGGTATAACCGGCAGGGCCTGAGCCGAGTATCAATAATCGACAATGTTTAGCTTCACTCATGACCAGCTCCTTTGAAGCGTGACAGTGTATTAAAATCCAAGAGGTGGTATTTTTCAGTTGTTTGTGTGAAAAACCGGCCATCTGGAGTATTGGCAGTTATACTACGAGAAGTCATATTACTCGTAAAGGAGAACTTATGCGTATCGGTATCCCAAAAGAAATAAAAACACTCGAAGGCCGGGTCGCACTGATCCCGGCAGCAGCAGGACAACTGGTGTCTCAAGGTCACGAAGTCTCTGTGCAGCAAGGTGCAGGGTTATTGAGTGGGTATCGGGATGACGATTTTCAGGCTGTCGGTGTCGCTGTACTGCCAGACGCCAAGACCCTCTATGCACAGGCAACATTGATTGTAAAAGTCAAAGAACCACAGCCGCAGGAAGTCGCTTTATTGCGTCCCGAGCAAATAATATTTTCCTATCTACATTTGGCGGCGGAGATACCATTGCTGAAGAGCTTGTTGGCCTCTGGCGCTACGGCAGTTGCCTTCGAGACCGTCGAAACAGACAATGGCGATTTACCCCTATTGGCACCCATGAGTGACATCGCCGGTAGAGTGGCCATTCAAGTCGGCACCCATTTATTGCACGGGCCGATGGGTGGGAAAGGTTTGTTACTGGGGGGGCTACCGGCAGCAGATCGTGGCAAGGTGGTCATCCTTGGCGGTGGTGTTGCGGGAGGAAATTCTGCTACGGTGGCCGCGAATCTAGGCGCGAATGTGGTGGTATTCGACCGCAACCGAGAAAAAATGCAACGAATGCGGGCATTAGGGGCTAATGTAACCAGTTTGTATCCCTATCCGGATAAAATTGCGCAAGAAATAGCCAGTGCGGATCTTGTTGTCGGGGCCGTATTGGTGACAGGCGAACGTGCACCGCATATCGTTACCGAGGATATGGTAAGATCCATGTCGGCTGGTTCGGTAATTGTCGATATATCAGTGGATCAAGGTGGGTGCATTGCCACCACACGACCGACCAGTTATGCCGACCCCACCTATTCCTGGCAGGATGTGATCCACTTTTGTGTGACCAACATGCCCGGTGCAGTACCACGCACGGCCTCACAAGCCCTTTCAGCCTCTTTACTGCCCTATATATTAAAAATTGTACAAGACGATTGGCAAGGTTTTGAACCATTGGCAAAGGGAATAAATGTTAAGGCGGGCAAGATTTGCCATCCTGCACTACAAAATATAAATATTTAAAGAGTTGTTACCACTTAATACAGGTTTATTTATAGGGAAAGTCGATTGGCCCAAGCATCATCAAAAGTACAAAATGAAAGC
>JBGMRO010000613.1:0-2800 GCA_048061555.1 Thiohalomonadales bacterium
TTGCAGGTCGGGTTGATTCAGCCCATGCTCCCATACATTGAGCATCTCAGTAGCATTGAGAGGTCTCATCGTTGATTACGATGGTTCGGTAAACTCAGGCTCGGCTGGTTCGGAAACTTCGTAGTCCCGCTCCCAGCCTTCATTTTCCAGTTTCAGGGACTGAATAGCGACTGCATTACCGCTCGCATCCAGTTCTGGCAATGCCTGAAATTCGGAGACCCAACAGCGGTAAACTTTGTAGGCAATCGCCAGTTGACCCGCCTCGTTATACATCTCGATGATCAAGTCCTTGCGAAAATCTTTAAGTGACACCTCCGCACCCAGCCCAGAGCCAAAATTCCAGATCTTGTTAGCCCATTTTTCGAATTCCTGATCATGGGTAACACCTCGCTCAACCATTATGGCCTCGAACTTGGTTGGCCCCGGTGACTTGCGCACTGCACTGGGATCACCACCTTCACGATGCTCGATTGGTTCATTGGTACGTTTGAGTGCCCCGATCTTACTCACACCGGCAACATATTTACCGTCCCATTTAATGCGGAATTTGAAATTTTTATACGGGTCAAAACGTTGAGGATTAATTGAAAACTGTGCCATTTGAGAACTCCTTTAAGCTTCAACTTGTCCAGCAAGTTGCTGAATTTTGATAATAACGAATTCGGCAGGTTTCAGTGGTGCGAACCCAACGACAATATTGACAATGCCCTGATTGATATCGTTTTGCGTCGTCGTTTCAGAATCACACTTAACCAGGTAAGCCTGTTTCGGAGTTGTCCCCTGAAAGGCACCCTGACGGAACAGGTTGTGCATGAATGAACCAAAATTCAATCGGATTTGCGCCCAAAGGGGTTCGTCGTTTGGTTCAAATACTATCCATTGGCTACCACGGTACAGGCTTTCTTCTATAAACAAAGCTGTGCGCCGAACTGGTATATATTTCCATTCTGAACCACGATCATTATGACCGTGTAGCGTGCGTGAACCCCACACTACGTTGCCAAAAACTGGCAACACACGTAGACAATTAATTCCCAAAGAATTGAGTTGGCCATTCTCGGCATTGCTCATGGCTATCTCCAGGCCAACCGCCCCGTTGATACTGGCGTCACTACCTGCAGGAGCCTTCCACACGCCCCGCGTGGCATCAGTTCGCGCAAAGATGCCAGCCACGAAACCACAGGGTGGGAATGCGCGAATGGCCCCAGCCTGCAATGGATCACTCTGGTGTACCCACGGATAGTAGATAGCCGCATTGATAGCATTATTACCAGTAAGATCTGTGGTGCCGCTGGCCTGCATGTTGGCCACCGTTTCGTCTACTACGCTGTCCACAACCAAGAATGCTCGCCGTTCACGACAGAAACCTTGCAGCAATGCCAGCGTCGTGGCATCTGTCTCACCGGGCACACATACAATATTGAAGATATCAATACGATCGGTGACTGTACCAACCCCAAAATTTGCTAAAACAGCAGCATGAAAAATTGCTGCGGTTACCCCAGTGGGAGACAGCACCGTACCGTCGTCACCCGCATCTGTGTCATTGAGCGCTTTGCCTCCATTATTGGGTGCCGCTGCCGCGTCAGTGGCCGTTACACTGATCAGGTTCGCTCGACCATTAATTATATTGGGTGGGAATCGTGCATCATTTTCATCCATAGATAAATTTGAAAATGACTCAAGTACTGCATCGTCAGTATTGATGACATCTATACGAAATCGTGTTGCATCATCGCTACGACGCGTTATTCGAATGCTTAGTGAATTAGCCCACTTACCTGGTGAAGATGCGCTTACTGTCAGGTTTGCATTTATTACAGCCGATGCAGGCGCACTATCAGTATGAGTTAGTCGAATAACATAAGCATCTGCGCCACCATTATCGAAGAATTGACGAACCGAATAGCCAAGTAGTGAACGAGTATCAAGCCCGCCAAACTCACGATCGAAATCAGAAAAGTTAACTATGCGTATGGCGCGGTCAGTTGCCCCTTTAGACGCCCATCCAATAAACAAGGCAATTGATGTCGAAACGCCGGTAATTGTACGTACACCACTAGATTGCTCCTCGATATATACCCCGGGGTAGGTCGGTGTTATTGGCATGGCCTTGCTCCTTAAATAAAATTACAGATCAGAAATTCTTCCTTAGTCTTACTAATTCTGTGTATTGGAGCTTACGTAGGAGGGTCGCGTCCCACGAGTATTTGAATTGTTATGGCATCATCTTCCGTGAGAGCGTTTTTAAATTCGATGGTTTCTGGAACATTTGTTGCGACTAGAGCAGCCATCGAACCTACACCAATAAAGCATTGAGGCGTATCCAGGATAATTTTTGTACCGGCACCATTCACTTTATAGCTTATTTTCTTATCGTATTGGCTTGATTTTATCAGTAAGAATTGTACGGATGTCGCTCCAGTCGGTAAAAGTTGAATGGTTTTTGTTTCTCCCTTAACAACTTCGAAATCCAACTTATCGTACGCTCCTATTTTTTGGGGTACCGAGAATGAAATGTCAGGACCATTTCTTATTTTAGCATTTACACTAATATTGATTTCTTCGGACATGAAAACTCTCCTTATTTCCTATTTCTTTAATTAGTCCTAGAAAGAACGAGATAATTTATTAGAACCCCTATCTCTTTCTATAGCCTTACTTGCGATATGATTTGCCTTATATTTCTACTGATACCACGTTAGTTAATGTAATGGTCAATCATTTTGCAACATTAATACTAATGGGTGTGCTGGTCCACCGAATCTTTCGATTCACCATCCGGGCCATAACATTCTGA
>JBGMRO010000614.1:0-266 GCA_048061555.1 Thiohalomonadales bacterium
GTGACCGAGGTTCGAAAAAATATTGCACAGTCTATTTCGCTTTACTTGTGCCGTAAATACGCTGATCTCACCTTGAGTGAAATTATACATGTTTTGGTAAATCATTATGGAAGTGTCTCGGAACCTATTAAGCGGTTCGAGTATGAGTTAAATAAAGATGATATTTTGGCTGGAGAGGTAAAAGAGGTTTTTGAGTTAATTAATGAATAGATTTGACCCCTCTACAGTTTTAGACGACCTACTTCTAGACCCTGAAATTCGAAAAT
>JBGMRO010000614.1:276-2794 GCA_048061555.1 Thiohalomonadales bacterium
AATTCATCAGCAAAAAAAATAATAACAACGAGAGCAAACACCAAAATCGTAAACTATTTTTTTGCATAACCAGGATCTCTGATAAATTTAGACAAAACAACTTCAAAACTGTGTTTATCACGGGAAGAATTCGGTGTCTTACGAGCATTTCTTGGTTTGCTGCCATGAATTAAACGAAAATAATCTTCAATAATCGCCGCCTGTTGCTCCATGGAATAATCCTAGATTCCTTTAAAATGGCATTTTGATGCTGCCAGCCATGGGCAAGTTCATGTATAAATATTGTTTTCAAACCCATACCAACAGAGGCAGCTGAATAATCTTGTTCATACGCATTATCAGGCGCATAAATTTCACCATAGGATGTCATTAGCCAATCATTGGTTTGGAGCCAATACCTATAGTTAGTGCCCGAACGAAAACCCTTTAAAATTTCAAATATGGTTAAAAATTAACCTATCTGATAGGTCGAATTTCCCACTACTCCCTGAACTTTATCCAAAAAAAAGCTACCGCACTTGTGTTGAATATTATTTGTACCGGCTGTACCGAATTGCAGGCACGAGTAATCCTACCTTCCAGTATTTTCCTTGCATTCTAAAAAGTTAAGGTGGTTTTTAAGCGGCGACCGAGTTTCGCTGAGCTCGTTGGTTTTCTTTTTTTAGTTTTTCTCTTTCTTGTCTTTGTAATATCAAGCCAATACGATGAACATTAGTTGCGACAACGGACAATCCAACATGTCGCTCAAATCCATCTTTGCCATAAGAGTAGCAGCGATCAAATCCTCTTTGATCCAAATTATTAATACAAGACTCAACGGCAGAATGCTGTCGACGAGCTTGTTTGAATTCAATCTGTTCTGCTTTCTCTTTCTCTGCTTTGTTTAAACCACCCTTCTTTGGCATTACATTGAGATCAAGTATTTCATCTAATTCCACCATATTTTTAGTCGAATAAAATCCTTTATCAAAACTGCATTGGTTTAGTGCAGGAAACAGAATTTTTGCTTCTTCGACCAAGGTAACCGCAATTTTGTCATCCGTTTCTTGCCACATCACTCGATGATGTAGAATGAACTGATGTTGATCTTCAAGCACACAAACACGGACACCAAATTCAACCGGCACACCTGCTTTACCCTTTGATATCCACTCAGTGTGTGGTTCGAAAATAGAAAAAACTTTTTCACTATGCGGGATCACTTCTCCCTTGAGTACTCGTCTGTCGATTTGGTCAATTTGTCTTTCTGCATGCTTAATATAGCCGTCTATTTCAAGTATGGCGATGGCATCACCCTTTTGCGCGAGTTCAACCAACGCTTCTTCACTTTTTGTAATGAGTTCCTGTGCCATTAACAGATAATCATTATATAACTCATGTATGGCATCAGTTCTCGCCTGTTTTTTTTCTTCGTCTTTTGAGTTGGAGGCACGCGAATTTTGAATTTTTCGAAATCTCTTTTTCAGTTGTCTTAGGGTATACCGATATTGTCGCCAACCTGAAATATTGTACTTATGACATGCGCGTCCTGTCGTTTCAATCAATTTGCGCATCGCATCCCAAAGCAAACTGATATCTGTTGGATAGTGTATGTCGGTTTTAACCACGACTGAATCACATCGTGTTTTTAAGGGATCAGATGAACTTAAGTTAAGCAGTGAGTGGCCAGCATCAACAACAATTTTATTGATGGTCATTAAGATGTCCGGCGTGAACAAACTAACATTGTCGATCAATGTTTGTAATGCGTAGTTGTGTGATTTTCCCCATCCAGAATGACCCAACATTTGCCGTAACGTTAAATGATTGTTGGCAAGCTCTTGAAGGCGATCGTAATCACAATTGGCTCCAAGTTTGACTGCAGCTAAAACGAATATATTCCAAAGAATCATTCCAGGGCGGCCGGTACTCGTGTCGATTTTAGAGCCAAGCATATTTTCTAGGCAAGAGAAAACTTTTTCACGGATATTCTCAGTGGTGAAAATAAACTGTAGACCTTTCAAAATTGCGGGGATATCATCACGTGAGCGAGCATCAATTTGAATGTCGGCGATATCAATTTCGCCAAGTTGGATTTGCTGAAGTTTTACAACTCTCATTGGTTTTTCTCGAAGTTTTGTAGGAAAGTAGGGGGAAATGGTAACTTATTGCTATTTTTATAGCGTATAAGCCGGTTTTAGGTTTCGATTATACACTTCTTCGAATTGAATTTGGGCGGAATAAATATATATTTCAGCAGCTTAAGTGTTTTCGTTCGGCCACTAATTTAGGTGCCGTACACCAATCCAATGGTCGCGGGGGCACATTGTCGCGTAGCTAGAACCGACTTTATGCCTTATTTATTTTAGAAAAAGGTAACTGGGGAGTTGGATTTAAACCCTGGTACCGTATTCCAGAAAGTACCGAGAATGACGATAACCCCGACATCAGAAACTATATGGGAAATTTTGAGTTAACCATGACCTATGTAGCGGGGCATCACACCTTTAGCACAATGCTGCGCAATAACCTGCAAAGC
>JBGMRO010000615.1:0-2784 GCA_048061555.1 Thiohalomonadales bacterium
GAAAAAGATACGGATTATTTTCGCGATGTCGTTGCAAGTGATTATGATTATTGGTTAACGATAGCCGTCGATGAGCAAATACCATTTTTTTATCGAGGGTAATTTACAATGCAAGACGACGAATTAGAGCACGTTACGAAATTGACGGAGCTTGACGAAATCAGATCGAGAATTTATAAAAGTCTTGCCCAAGAACACAACTGGGCAGCTCAAGAGCGTCACTATGAAGCTCAGCAACGTCAGTGGACATGGGTGGTAATTCTTGGTTTTGTCGCAATTTTAATCAACGGCCTAAAATCACTTTGGAGTTAAATCGCGGTTGTAACTCAACATTCTGACCTATAGCCCGTTAGCGCGGGCTTTTTTGCGCCTTGGGTTTCTTTTGCTACAATACTGTTACACTATTAACTAGTAATTTTACTAGTTTCTGTTATGATATACGTATCATCCACCAACATAGGCCGACAACTATGGAATACATGAGTACAGAGTACCAAAAACTGCGAGCATTATTAAAATCACATTTTAGATACACGCTAATCGCGTATCCGGGCAGCGTAAAACCTCGACTTAAACTAACCGACCATGCCGGCCTGACCATACTATACGCGGCATTTGACACTGTAATCGAGCGTGGTATTGACGAGCTTGACAAAGCGGGCGTTGAATATGATCTCGGAGATAATGACAATGACGAATAATCAAGCGGTCATGCAACAAAACGGTGATATGAATATCTTGCTATCAGATATGGCATTTATCAACGCGGGTTGGACGCCAAGGAAAAACGCCAATCATTTGGCTGTATTGGCCGGACAACACCGATATCTATACGTCCCGCTCGCTGAGCACAATCACGGCAATATAATTCGATCTGTGTTTAGGATTTTAATTAATGACGTTGAATACAAAATTGTTTGGCATGGAACCACTTTAATTGCTGTGTGGCGCAAAGCATACGGCTTCGAAGACGAAATCAAGCATTGGCCCAAAAATTAATACGCAAACCGGGCGACCCGACAGCCGCCCGGTTTACAACTCACTGCCATAATCAAGGGGATCAAGACAATGAGAACATCAATAGTACAAGATAGTGTTGGAAGTTACCACATCAAACACGCCACGAAATTAGAAATTTTAGAATTGGCGAGCAATATCCTGCAAGAAAAACTTAAGCATTATGATGGTTTTTCGCAACCTAGCCAAGCTTTAGACTTTTTACGTTACCGATTATCAAAGCATGACAGTGAACGTTTTTGCGTGTTGTATGTAGATAGCCGAAACCGCTTAATTAAGTTTGATATTGCATTCAAAGGCACCATTAATGGCGCGTCGGTACATCCGCGCGAGATCGTCAAACGTGCGCTAGAACTAAATGCTAGTGGTGTTATATTTGCGCATAATCACCCAAGTGGTAATACAACTGCAAGTGATGCAGATATCAAGATCACTCGTGTACTTAAGGATATATTGAGCGTTATCGAGGTTAGGGTATTAGACCACATCATTGTCGGTGACGACACTCTGTCTTTTGCTGCAACGGGTTTGCTATAATAATAGTATCTATTAAATACATAGGATTATTATGGATACAAACCAGGAATTAAGGATGCTAAAAGCAAAATATCATCTAACACCCGCTGATATTCTAGACCTATTAACATCAATCACCGGGGGGCCATCTATCCACGCGATTAATTCATGGCTGGCGACAAAAGGGTATAAAATGCCCGCCAACTCTTTGGATTTATTAAAAAAACGACTAAAAGAAGAAGGCTACAAATAATGCAAAACGACGAATTAAATCACGAAATAAAGCTATCCGAGCTAGACCAGCGCCTAGCGGACATACGCAAAAGTCTCGCTCAAGAGCACCACTGGGAGGAGCAGCAAAAACAGTGGAAATGGGTAGTGGTACTGGGTTTTGTTGCAATTTTAGTCAATGGGTTTAAATCGTTGTGGGGTGGTTAAAAATGACACAGAAAACAAGTTACGATCAAATTAAAGACGATATCAGAGAGTATGGCCCTGTATTTATTGGTGTGTGCATAATTGTAATTAGAGCAATAATCTATATTGCCGCACCGTTTGTGCTAATCGCATTTTTCGTGTGGTTAATTGTTTTTGACGGATTGCTAAATACGTTACTGATTTGGTGGCCGAAATAAAAAAGGCCGCTAAGGATAGCGGCTTGCAAGGGATGCATTGCCGACAATGTAACAATTGCGTATGGCGTAGGCAAGCATAACCGAAATATAGACTATGCTCGGCACCGAATCAAGCCCTTTTTTGAACTTTATCCATTTTTATGCAATTTATCGCACTTAAGACCCCGATTAGAATGTTTTGAGCCTCGTACCGTTTAGCCGTGTAAGTTCTGATGCTGCAATCGAGCGCGGCGGCGGCGCTGGGTGCTTGGGCGCGATGCATGTAATACAATTCTAGGACGTAAATACAATCACGCGGCAAATGAAAGGACATTATCAGATCCAGATCCTCGGCGGCTTCACACCGATAGACCGGCTTTACCGCCCTTTTTTTAGCCAAGGGTGAATCCATGATTGAAATTACGTGTTCCTGTTTTGGGGATCTCGCTGAACGCAACCAAAAACCCCACTGTTTCAATCGTTCGATAACGCCGTTTCGGTCAACACCATGCATCTACGTTTTCCCCTTCGTTATAGATTTCAATTGTTGTTCGCTCATCCGCTTTGCTTTCCGCTTTTTTGCTGCGTAAACAGATTTTTTGTATTTCGATGGTCGAATCATCGCGTAATATTCCGC
>JBGMRO010000616.1:0-572 GCA_048061555.1 Thiohalomonadales bacterium
CCGCTATTAATCATGATTGATCCAAGCTGATGAACGTCAATTAATGCTCACAAATCGTTTGATAGATTCCTTCTCCCTATAAATTGAGCCTGTCCGACTATAACTGGAACCGGAGGTAATAATCTCATTGCTATCAGTAACAATGACACTACGTGCATCAGAATAAACAGTCTCCCCCGACTCGATATGAAAATTATAGCCTTCTAATATTCCATCTTTTGTAAACCGCCATAGGGCGCTATAATCATTGAATTTTGATCCAAATTCGCTTGAACCTACCACAATTATTCTATTGTCTGACATTATATCGACGTCATTTGCATAACTTTTCCCATTAGACAAACCACCAGACAAACCACCCTCTATATTATCCAATAAATTATAACCATATCGTATACTGCCGGAGCTTCGAATAGGGCCAAAGCCTGTGTCAAGATCTTGCTCGATAAAACCATCTTCGGTAAGCCGCAATATGGCCATTCCCCTTCTCTGCGAGCCTACAACAACGATCTTATTATCTGTAGTGATGCTGACGGCAGTGGCTGATCTAAATTTCGCACCAGACCAATCGC
>JBGMRO010000616.1:582-2768 GCA_048061555.1 Thiohalomonadales bacterium
CTGAGCGGAGGTGGACAAAGTAACCCCATCTATCGCTGTTAGGGTTAATCAAATGGCCAAACCCGGTATTCGGATTTGTATTTAGTTTGCCATCTGGCGTAAAACTCCAAACCACTAATTGGCACCACGTGAACGTGTTTGCATCTGTATCACTACAGCCGACAACAATTATGTTTCCTGTTTGAGTAAGCGCCAAATCAGTTCCAGAATCATCTTTCGAGCTACGACCGCTAGAGCCTCCAGCATTGTTATGCGTTACATATCCCAGTCTTTTGAGATTATCAGTCGGGTCAATACGGCCGAATGATGCGTCTAAATCCCCCAGCGGGGTATATTTCCAAAGCGCCATATCATCCGAAGCATTGACATGACTAGTACCTGCCACAAAAATACTACCGTCAGTGCCAATTACGACACTATTGGCACGATCTCTTCCAGGTAGGGCTGATACGGTGTAACCTAGACGTTGTCCAACATTATTGCTATCGATAGCGCCAAACGTCGTGTCCAATTGACCATCTGTTGTGAACTGCCACACCACGCTGTCAGTACTGGTTGAAGAACGACTTAGACCAACGACGACGATCTTGTCATTACTGGTAATTGCGACGCCGTACGCTTCGTTGCTGGTGTCTCCACCCGCATTAGTATTATGGTATACATAGCCCACCCGCCTGCTGCTATCATCAGGGTCCACCGGTCCAAAACCCGTGTTAAGATCTGTGTCTAGTACTCCCTGATCTGTATAGCGCCATACCGCCATGCCATGAGATGACATAGTAGAGGTACCGCTGATATCACCAACGACGATTAGTTTTTTGTTAGATAAGACCGCGACATCGGTTGCTGTATCACGTGACCGAGTGGTTGAGAAAGCGGAATCTTGATAAATATAACCGAGGCGCTGGTCGGTGTTGTTCGGGTCAATATCACCAAAGGTCGTGTCAAATTGGGCTATTTTTTCTACTACGTAAATTTCCAGCGTCGCTGTCTGTGTATCGAATCCGTCACTCACTTCTACAGAAACATTATAGCCGTTAGTGTGATTGGGGTCATTGAACATAACCGGATCGACAAAATTCAAGACTCCCGATTGGGTGAATTCAAACAACGCTGCATCGGGACCGCCAGTAATACTGTAAGTAAAAGTGGAACTGTCTTCATCGTCAACAACTAATTGTTGAACAAAAATATTGTTTTCTTCGGCCACTATCTTCGTGCTTGAGGTGATGAATGGCAGGTCGTTGCCATCGATAACTGTGACAGTAATATCAAAATTTATGTTCACCCTAAGATCGGATCGATCGTATAATGAGACGCTCATTTCATAAACATTATCGGAATTTTCATCGTTCGGTTTTTCGAAATTTGGCGCAAAATCAAACTTCAAAGTTCCCCCAGACAATGAAAGATACCTTTCGTCAGTGCCATTAGTATTTAGATACCAAGTTAATCCATCTTCTTCTTTATCTGAGGCCAGGATTTTTCCAACAACTAAATTGTTTTCTGCAATTTCAAAGTGAGCTTTAGATACAGTTGGTGCCGTATTTATCGGTGTATTAGGCCCGGTGTTAACAACTACAATTTTCAGAGCGAACGAAACCGTATTTGATCCATCACTTATGTTTATGCGAGTTTCATACGTGTTATCGTTACCCTCATCAAGGGGTACCTCAAAATCTGGCGCATTTTTGAATACCAAATTGCCTGATGACTCCCCAATGTTTAGCAGCGCAGAATCTGCCGCAGCGGCATCTAATGAATAAGAAAGACCGTCGTTTTCAGGGTCATTCGCGATTACTTTAAATACTTCAATGCTATTTTCTTGTATGTCAATTTCATTGATTTTAATGAATACGGGTGGTTTGTTATCTACCGGAGTTGTCGGCAAACCTCCCGGGGCATCTGGACTACCTGAGCCACCCGAACATCCCGCAAGCAGGATTAAAATAAATAGAAATAAAGTCATCGACCAGAATTTTTTTACCATAAGTACCACGCCTCTTAAATATTTAACCAATTGTTATTATTAGTGCAGTAATTTATTACAACCTACTAAAGGTTTACTTATTACAGTCCCTAATTTGCATATAAAGTTCAAGGCAAATAATGGCCACAGCACTAATTTCTCTGCGTCTATAAGGTGGAGTCCATTCTAGAATTTAATAGGTGAAAAACGTTGGAAA
>JBGMRO010000617.1:0-2767 GCA_048061555.1 Thiohalomonadales bacterium
AATTTACCCGGCATATTCAGTCTGTTCGTTATTGTCCCATTGGGTGTATTGCTGTTCGCCTTTGCCTGGCATCACGCACCCGCCAAGATTCGTCACAGCGTACCCGAGACCTGGATCGCCGCATTGCTGATACCGGTAGTTTTATTATTGGCTGCACTGTCTTTGAGCCTGAGTCCTGTATTAGAGGCGACTTTTTTTGGCGGAGACATGCCGCATTGGTTGAATGCCGAGTTGGGTATTGGTTTTGATCAGCGAAACGCCATGGTTGTGGGGCTGGCGATGGGTTTTGCAATTATTCCTACCATATTTTCGATCACCGAAGATGCCGTATTCAGCGTTCCCAAGCATTTGTCGTATGGCTCATTGGCACTGGGGGCCACGAGTTGGCAGACTTTAGTCAGGGTCGTTATTCTCACCGCGAGTCCGGGTATTTTTTCTGCGGTGATGATAGGCATGGGACGAGCGGTAGGTGAAACCATGATCGTGCTCATGGCCACCGGTAACACACCACTCATGGATTTTAGTATCTTTCAGGGCATGCGGACCTTGTCGGCAAACATCGCGGTGGAGGTGCCGGAGTCTGAAGTGGGCAGTAGTCATTACCGTGTCTTATTTTTGGCGGCCTTGATCTTGTTTAGTTTTACCTTTGTATTTAATACCTTGGCCGAGATCGTACGCCAACGTCTGAGAACGAAGTACAGCTCCCTATGATTCGTTTATGGTTTAAGACAGGCAGCCCTTGGGTATGGCTTACCGCCTCCGCGGTCAGTATTAGTCTCATCTTGGTTTTTGGTTTGTTATTGTTGATTGCGGTGCGTGGCCTCGGTCATTTTTGGCCAGCCGCCATTTGGGCGTTGGAGTATGTAGAAAATAATGGTGACAAAATACACCTGGCAGGAGAAATCCACGAGCAAGAGACCGTGTCGGCACAACGTCTGCGGGATGCGGGTATTGTCATAGAGGGTAACGCCGAGATAATTCGTTATTTATTAAAGACCGGTAATCGCGACATAAGTGGCCAGGATTTTCGCTGGATTACAGCCACAAAAATACAGGCAAAGACCTCACCGTTTGCGATTATGGCGGTAGAACGTCGCGAGTGGGGTATGTTATATGGCTATCTTGTCGACGTACGGGAGAACCAGCAAACGGTTTCCGAAGGTACGGTTGCCTGGGGAGACCTGCAACAACGCCTGCTTCGAGTTGATAAGTTGTTTAGTGACATTCGTCGCCTAGAAAAAGGTGAGATAGGCCGTATCAACTACGGACTAGAACGTCTACGCCTGCAGCAACGTGCCTTGCAGTTGGATGGCACAGATAGCCCTGCGCAGCGCGAGCAATTCAAGCAAAAACGCGCCGCTTATAACGCCGAGTACGCAGGCCTGCAAAAACAATTAGCAGACTTATATGCCGCGATTAATCGTGATCAAATGACGGTGCGAACCGCCAACGGAAAAATCGTCACGCTACCCTTATCAAAGGTCGTGCGTGCCTATCGGCCCAACGCGATGTTGATGATCGAAAAGCTGCAGTTTTACGTCATGAAATTATGGGAGTTCGTCTCCGATGAGCCCCGTGAGGCCAATACCGAAGGGGGGATTTTTCCAGCGATCTTTGGTACGGTGATGATGGTGATTGTGATGTCCATCATGGTGGTGCCGTTTGGGGTCATCGCGGCCGTGTATCTACGGGAGTACGCCCGTCAGGGTCTGCTCACCCGTATCATCCGTATTGCGGTCAATAATCTGGCTGGGGTGCCATCGATCGTCTATGGCATATTTGGACTTGGATTCTTTGTCTACTTTCTGGGTGGCAATATCGACCAATTATTTTATCCTGAGGCCTTGCCTGCACCCACCTTCGGCACCCCGGGTTTACTGTGGTCTTCGTTGACCTTGGCGTTGTTGACCGTGCCGGTGGTTATCGTGGCTACCGAAGAGGGTTTGTCGCGTATCCCTAAATCTGTGCGCGAAGGGAGTTTGGCATTGGGTGCCACCAAGGCGGAGACCTTGTGGCGTACCGTATTGCCGATGGCGAGTCCGGCGATTATGACCGGCCTGATCCTCGCCATTGCGCGGGCCGCCGGTGAGGTGGCGCCGTTGATGCTCGTTGGGGTAGTCAAGCTTGCCCCCTCGTTGCCGTTGGATACTAATCTGCCTTTTTTACATCTAGAGCGTAAGTTTATGCATCTGGGTTTTCATATCTACGATGTCGGCTTCCAAAGCCCGAACGTAGAGGCGGCGAGACCGCTGGTTTATGCTACAGCCTTGTTATTAGTCTTGGTCATTGTGGCGCTAAATCTGGCCGCCATTGCGATACGAAATCGATTGCGAGAAAAATATCGCAGCCTAGAAAATTAAGGATTTTAAAAGAATGAATGAAACGCCCTCGGTACCGCGTACACATGCACTGGCCATAGGAGAGATCAGTCGCGGCAGGACCCCCTTAGATCCTGCCGAGCAAGAAACCTGTCTACGCATCCAGGGATTGAATCTATTTTATGCTGAAAAACAGGCCCTGCATGACATCAATATGGTCATTCCGAAAAAGAGGGTGACCGCCTACATTGGTCCTAGTGGCTGCGGTAAATCTACCTTATTACGTTGCATCAATCGCATGAATGATTTGGTGGACGACGTGCGCATCGAGGGTAATATCCTGCTGGAAGGGCAGGATATCTACCAAAAAGACGTCAATGTCGCTGATTTGCGGCGACGTGTCGGCATGGTCTTCCAAAAACCTAACCCGTTTCCTAAATCCATTTATG
>JBGMRO010000618.1:0-2763 GCA_048061555.1 Thiohalomonadales bacterium
CCTGCTCGCTGATGAAATGGCCCTCAGAGACGCTCAATTTCGGTGCCACCTGGATATGAACATCCACAAAGGCAAAGTTTCCTACACGACGTGTGCGTAGGGTGTGCATATGTACCACGCCCGCAACGGCGTTAATTTTATCGGTAATTTCTGCGACTCGATCGGGCGAGAGCCCGGTATCTACAAGTTCTTGTGTATTTTCCAGGCATATACGCCAGCCGATCTTTATGATCAGGAGTGCCATACCGACCGCAGCGAGGGCATCCAAATACCGGATACCCATCATACTGCCGCCTATACCGATCAAGACGATGATAGAAGAAATACCGTCTGTGCGATGGTGCCAAGCATTGGCTTCAACCAATTTTGACGATATACGCTTAGCGACTCGATGGGTATATTGGTATAAGGCCTCGTTTGCCAATACGGAAATCAGTGCTACCCCCATCGCGGCGAAGCCGGGTTGTAGTAGCTTATCGGGGTCAAGCATACGAAATATGGAGTCAATCAGGATGCCCGCAGCCACAATAATCAAAAACAGGCCTAATAATACCGTGAACAAGGTTTCGATTCGGCCATGACCGTACGGGTGGTTTTCGTCCGCCGCTCGACTGCCTTGTTTGGCGGCATAGATGATCGCAATATCACTGGCTAGATCAGACAGAGAGTGCAGCCCATCGGCGATCAAGGCTTGTGATTGGCCCAGATATCCAACGCTAATCTTAGTAACCGCCAATATTGTATTGACTATCGCACCGATTACAGTGACATTGCGTGTTGCTTGGTAGCGGGCTTGGTCATCCAATTCCTTTTTACCCGCCGGGTTGGAGTCTGCAGGGTTTACATCGGTCTTCTGGGTCAAGCGCCGACCTCGATCGTAATCGTAATTTCATTCGCCTCTGTGCGGATTTCCAGAACCTTATGACCATTGATCCTGCTCCAGGCCGGAATATCATTTTTTGCACCAGGGTCGGTACAGACGATCTCCAAAATGTCGCTGCTGTTGAGCTCATTGACCTTGTCTTGGCAGCGAATAACCGGCATTGGGCAGAGTAAATTACGGGCATCCAATGCAAATTTATTTTGAGCCATTTATACGTACCACTCTGCGGCGATGTCTTCTACCCGCATGGGTGCCACGATCAGCTCATGGCTTTCGCCGTTTTTTTGTTTGACCTCTACGGTGATTTTGTCACATTCACGGCCTTGACTAAAACGGCCTATAATTTGTGCCGCTAAAAAAATTTCATCCTCGTTGACGCTGCCGTCGATCAACGCCAGGGGACCCGCATGGCTGATTGTTTTGATACTGGTAAATTGTTTGCGATAACCCTGTAAATAATTTGTTTCGCCTTCTTCGCGACTGATAATGAGCTTGAAATTGGGTTTGGGACGTATGTGTCTACCCACCTTCAGTAACATGATGTCGTCGAGATCATAATCGCGCTCGCCACGTGTCTGCCACAAATCGTTGAGTTTTTTTGAATAGGCTTTATCGGTAAGAAAACAGCAACCCCCGGCGGGTTGTGCATAGTCACTGAAACCGTACTCTGCGGCAAGAGCCATTTGCGGTTTGCGTGAGCGACCGTGGAAGTCTTTCATGGCTTCTCGTTTGATCCAGCCCTCTCGTTCGGGCAATGTGGGCGGTAGTTTTGTCGCACACAGGGGTCTAACGAGCAAGTCGCCTGCACCGGATTCTTTTTGAATAACGGGCATGGTATCGCGACGCTGTGACATGGGCCGTTGGCCGATAACTTCACCCGTGATAATAAAATCAAAATCGTGTTGTTTTAACCACTCTAAGGCCTTGTTTACCATAAACCCTTTACAGTCCAGGCAAGGATTCAAATTGGAACCGTAGCCGTGTTTTGGGTTTAATACGACCGTTTTGTAGGGTTGGGTGACGTCAATTATGTGCAGTTTAATACCGAGTTGCTCAGCTACCCAAAGTGCATTATTACGTTTAACCTTACCCTGGTCCTTTTTGCGGATGGCGTGAGTGTGTCCTTCTACACAAAATCCGGTAAAAAAATTGATTCCCTCGACATGGATACCCTGATCTAAGATCACCTTTGTAGCCAGCAGTGAATCTAGACCACCAGAAATAAGGGAAACCGCCTTTCGTTGTTTGTGCATTTTTCGTACTCGTCTGGAGAAGTCCCCTATTGTAGTGGCAGTAGGATCGGAATAAAACCATAGTTTTTGAATAAACCATGCTCTCCTGGCACGGTGGCGTGCTGAGGGTGGTTAATCCAATGATTACTAAAATGATAGGATTATTGCCAGCAAGGGAGTAGGTAGTGATTTTTACGAGGTTTTCTGGAAACTGTTACCCAGGCCGAATTGGCCTCAAAAAGTGGGTTAGTGTGAGGTGAACGTGTCTATCGAAGTGATGAGTTTAGAAGAGGCCTGCTCGAGTTCGACGGGTTTACGGGATTTTAATTTATCTATGGACTGCAGGATACGGGCGATGGGGGTAAATGCAGCCGAAAGTCTTTGATAGACATGCTGTTGCATGTGTTCCGGGTTATCGGACAAAACTTGGTAGGCACCTCGACCAAGGTGGGTAAAGTAGTTACTGGGCACCCTTTTACGTGCGGCTCTACCGGGGAAAAGGCCGGCGTAGAGTAGACAAGTATCGCCGACGTCGCGCATTTGGTCGTGTTGTAAAGTACCGCGACTATGCAGCGAGTTGATGTAATCCAGGGCCAAGACTTTATCACTAATGCCAGGATTATTGACAAAGCGCATGAGCAAGAAGAC
>JBGMRO010000619.1:0-2760 GCA_048061555.1 Thiohalomonadales bacterium
TAGTGTTTCTTAATCTGTGTTATTTACAGATTTAGATAGACTTATCTTAAGATACTAATATGTGAGCATTTAAAAAATCGGCACAACGATGAGATTGGAGAAATAGACCGTTTGTGGATGGGCACTAAGTAGATTTAAATCAAGCAATAAGATCTATTCTATCCGTTAATCTCGTGCAGTAACTTCAATCAGATGGTAACCAAATTGTGTCTGCACGGGCCCATGCACGACGCCAACCTCATCATTAAAGACAACTTGATCAAATTCTTTTACCATTTGACCCGGGCTAAACTCACCTAGGTCTCCACCATTTTGCCCAGAAGGGCACTGTGAACGTGATTTAGCGATTTCGATAAAGCTATCTCCTTGTTCAATCAATTTTTTCAGATCTTTACACTCGTCTTCGGTGGATACTAAAATATGCCGGGCTGACGCTTTTGCCATAGTTGACTCCCATTCAAGATATAATGTGACATTTCAAAATTATAAGCCATATTATATACATTTTTAAAGCGTAAATTTCGTCAATTCGAGCACTTCTGCGCAGCCCCATTCGCTGTGTTCTGCAAAATACAGAAATTGTAAAGTATTTTGGGCGATATAACGCCCCATTAAAGCTAATTAGATTACAGATAAAGCGGAATTGTGCCCGCATGGTGAGTATTGTTAGCGCTCACTGCTATAATAAATTTCTGTTACTGTCACCCAACATCGGGGAGCTGGCGAGTATTTTGCATATGACAATAAGCGGCGAAAGTCCTGTCGACCATAAACTATACCCAATGTAATTGAGGCTGCGGCATAATATAAACAAAACATCGTTTTAAGAATTATTTCTGTGGACGGAGTATAATATTGTGCATGACCTAAGACATATTCTAAAATGGTATTTTCATTGGGAATTTCTTTAATTATGTTGGTTTATCGAGTAACTTCAATTAAATTTTGGCGGCAACGCCTACCCTACCTGCAAACCTTCGGTACCGTTTTTCTGGTAACAATCACTTTATTATTCAATAATATACAGGCAGCGTCTCGCGACTCCATTAATTCTGGCGTGCAGGGTAATCCACCTTCGACGTTAGAAACCCTGCAATTAAATGAAAGCCCTGAAGAACAACTCGATCACTTAATCGCTGATATTAAGTATATTAGAGAACTCACATATACATTTCTGCGAAATTCCGCCAGGTTTTGTAAAAAGACGACTGTCCCCGCTATTGGTTTGTTTTTTACGAACCAGTTCGATTTAGATGCAAAGATTAAGGACGCCGCCAAAAAACGGTATAAATTAATCGATCAATTGCGCATAATTCAATTACTTCCAGGATTCCCGGCCAAACAACAAGGATTATTGGTCGGCGATATACTACTTTCGATAAACAATATACCTTTTTCATTCGGTGAAAACTCTTTACCGACGGCCTATAAATTACTGCAAGACAATCTGCGCCTTCGTCGCCCGAGTAAAATCACAGTGAATCGTGGCTCGAGTGAAGTCGCTTTTTCGGTAACCCCCATCACAATATGTAATTTTCCACCCGTTTTATCTAATTCGAAACAGGCATATGCCTATGGAAACGGCAAGCAAATTATTATAAGTCGCGGATTACTTAATACATCCGAAAATAAGGCCCATATTGCATCTATAATCACCCACGAGCTCGCCCACAATATGTTACGGCACCCTACCCAGCAGGTTACGGTAAACAAAGATTACCAATTCGAATTAAAATCAGCCGTCATTGGGCTGTATGCGCTTAATTACGACACCGATTGGCAAGAACCCCCCTATTCACAGGCCTTTGAATTAGAAGCCGATTATATTGGCATAAAATTAATGGCGTTAAGCAATTTCCCTATCGCCGAAGCAGGAAATTTTCTACGTAAAATTACCACAACAAACGATGGTGATCTCTGGACCAAATGGCAAATTAAACATCCTACAACACTTAACCGGTTTGTTGCCATTGAGCAAATAATCAACGAAATCATGCAAAAGAAAAGAGCAGGTGACATCACCTATCTGGATGGCGCCGATTTAGATAAACTTAGAAGAATACGCGAAAATCGCTTGGCATCGCCTTCGACCGCGCCTAATAATAAAGCTTACGATCAACGGGATGAAGCAAAGGTATGGGCGGAAAAAAGCTTCCAAGGGCTGCAAAATGGGGATTGGGCACAAGCAATGCGTACCGCGAGCACCGCCATAGCATTGGACCCTTTATATATAGTGCCTTACATTAATCGTTCATTGGCATACATCAATACGGGTGATATACAAAAGGCCTTAAAGGATATCGAGAGTGCATTACGCATTGAGCCAAATAACGGCTTGGCCTTGAATAATCGCGGTTATGCCTATCAATTATTAGATCAACCTGTAAACGCTAGGGCTGATTATAATTTGGCATGCAAATTAAAAGAAATGGCGGCCTGCCAAAACTACGAAGAAATCACGGGTTACCGCCCCGAAGAAATTGAAGTCGCCGTGCAAACACTTTTGGATAGCACGTATGAAAAGTTTGCCGAGGAAGACTGGGAAGCTGTAATTTCTATTTCAACGAAGGTACTGGACTTACAACCCTACAATGTCGTCGCCTTAGTCAATAGAGCCGGTGCCCTAGCAGAGAAGGGGCGCCTACGAGAATCACTGCAAGATAGTAATACAGCAATTAAAATTGATCCAAACTACGCAATAGCCTACCACAATAAAGGTTATGTCTATGAATTAATGGAAAAATACACTAATTCTATAAT
>JBGMRO010000620.1:0-2759 GCA_048061555.1 Thiohalomonadales bacterium
GCGACACTTGTGCGTCCATGCACATCGCGCAGAGAATGAAGAGATTTTCTTGTGATTCAATCAGGTAGGGTGGGCACCGCCCACCATCAGCTCTCACCGAATTCCCCTTTTATCGGCCAATATCTTGCGGCGTCGATAGGCTACCACCGTGAAGAAATAGATGCCTCCCGGGGTATTGGCTCTACGGTATCTCGACATTGGTTGCTATGTGTTTTTCGTGCTATTCATTTGGCCTTGTTGGTGGGCGGTGCCCACCCTACCTGGCTGTTTTTTGAAACCGATTCAAATCGTGATCGTAAACGATTCCCATAGTCGCCAGTCCATTTGTATAGACAATAATTACTAACGCGACTATTCCTAGTGTAATAGCAATATCAATATTCACTATTGGATTTTACTGCAATTAATCCACCGCTTTTAGTGGCTTGGCTATATTACTCGACTAACTTTGGGCCTTCCTTTATTTTTTCTTCCAATTTATCTAACCACGACTCAACCGCGCTATCCCAGCTTGGCTCGAGTTCCAAGGCTCTCTCGAAGTTCCTTTTCGAATCCGGGTAGATTCCTTGGTGATATTTCGTCTGTCCCGAATACCAGTGTGCCCAGACATCATGTGGATGGGTTTCTAGCCTTTTTTCTGAATGTTCTGCTAGATCATCAATTTCGTTTTTCGCTAAATAGTTTTCGGCCAATAATTTAAAAGTATTCGCTTGTTGTTGGTCTCTAATAGCGCTCGAGCCTAGCCAAAGAAATGCAGCGAGGAAGAACGCTAAAGCTACCAGAAGAAACACTCCGACTAGAGTGGCTACAAGCAACCATTTTATTGTTGTGATTTCGTGTAAAGTATCCATCGACAAAAAATGCTTGTTCTTAAGAATGACTGCTATGGGTGGCAGTCGAAAGCGGACGTTTACGCTATTGTTTACTGGAACATACCGCAAACGGGTCCACTGCAGCTCCCGTCTTTCATTAGGAAAATCCCGCTATGCCCGGCCTTACCTTTCGGAATGGGAATGTTTCGCGGGATTAAAAACGCGACTGAATTCCCGCCATAAAGCCCATCGGGAAAGGTCATTTCACCCAATACCACGTAAGTGCCTCGTGGTCCGGATGGTCGACGAATTTTCAATTTCTTATTGTATTTGCGGTATTTTTTGCTGGCCTTTTTTACCCATTTATCTAGATCACGAGAGGTGGCGGGGCGAAGTTTTCCAATATTAATAAGGTGCTGAATTCCCTCCTGCCCACGGGGGGCTCTTTTCAGGCTGGTAAAGTCTTCTGGTTTGCGTCCGTCATCACTTGCAAATACAGATGGGTCGTCTGGCGGGTCGCCTATGATTTCAGTTCGCCCGGTGTATTTGCCTGAAAAATGATCAATCTCACGACCGGTCATTTGTTCTACAAGTTTGCTTACTCTGATTAGCCTAGAGCCTGCCTTGTAAGCGATATCACTCAGTCCACAATCTTTAATACCGTGACGGGTATTGATAAAAAGCGGGATGGTCTTCGATACACCGGTCACGCCCTGACCATGATATCCGCCGACCAGAACAGCCACGATGCGGGTGCTTGGTGTACGCTTTATTCGCCACAGGACAGGATCATACGCCATCAGAACGAGAACAACGTTTTCATCGGGTCGATTGACGTTGACTTCGACTACCTTGGTTTGATGGTCTGTTCTGTCCAGTCGAGCATTGGTGCTAATTCCGCCCTCATATACACCGAGCGCCTGGACGGTAAAACGCCTCGGCAATCCCTCTACCCTGCAATTCACCTTTGGTCTGGCTGGACGGTTTGTAAGACTGGAACGTGTCGGCGTTGTAAGCGAAACCCCTTTGCGTTGTACGCCCTTTAATCTGTCCTGTCGCCGAAATATATTCACGTAACGGGACAGATGCCGAGTACGCTCCCTGGTCAGGCGCATAATGCATGACTTATCCTGATTTGGTGTGGTTTGTTTGCTGATCCAGTCCTTGGTATCTGGATTTGTTGCTGCGGCTTCAAAGGCGCAAGTTAAATCCCTGTAGGTTATCCAAGCGCGTTGGGCCTTGCGCAACTTTTTGGCCTTATCACTAGACAATAGTTTTATTGCTACGTTGTAGGTATCGTTCAGGAGTTTATCTGCGTCCTGCACACTAAGCGCATGAGCTGGTGTTGCAACTACCGCTGCTAGAATGACAACTGCTATTAGGCTCAAAATGCGTTTCATAATTGCGATCCTTTCCCGTTCCATCGAGTGTCCGCTATGGGTCGTGAGCAGAAGTTACTCTCATTTTAACCCAATTTTTGCATTGTACTACCGCTCACTGCCTCGGCCATTAGCGGTCATTCAAATTGCATGGTGCGTGGCCATCATTCCCACATACCAAGCAGTAACCAACATCGATGGAACGTATGCTACTGCTAGTGCAACTTTGATAAGACTATTTTTAATTGGCAGCGATACAAGAGACCAGGCGCCTAATATCACTCCTAGAAGAATGGTAGGGTAGAACCACGCTTGTAATGAATCGACCAATCCAAGTGAGTAGATGGTCTGCACAAAAATCCAAGCTATTATGCCCGGTAAAAATAGTGAACCTGTCAGAAGAATTGCTGTAGGAGCTCGTTTAAGCATATCCAAAGAATTGGAGTCTATTGATTCTGTTTGACATCCGTCCTAACCCGGTTATTTCACGACAAATATTTTGCTCGCTCTGCGTTAGATGTTGGCCGCGGGTGGCAACGCCGATTGTTGCGAGTGCAGGAACCAATTT
>JBGMRO010000621.1:0-2745 GCA_048061555.1 Thiohalomonadales bacterium
TTAAACAGAATATAATATAAAAATAGTAATTAATACAATAAGATATTAATTCAATATCTCGATGTAAGGATTAAAAAGGGCATCAATGTCAAGATCGGTAGAATCCATGCGGGCGTAGTCACTGCTCTCTTTTTACCTGGGCCCAAATGGCCTCAAGTTGTGCTTGAGTCAAAGACGAGAGGACTAATTTTTGTTGCAAAACTACCCGTTCGACATTACGAAAGCGACCTTCAAATTTTCTGTTGGCGCGACGTAAAGCCGACTCTGGATCTACGTCTGCGTGCCGAGCCAGATTAACGACCGCAAACAGTAAATCTCCAACTTCGTCTTCGATGGCCTGCTGATCGGCGGCTAATACCTCCGCTCGAACCTCTTCTAGCTCTTCGATGACCTTATCAAATACCGGACTGATTGATTTCCAATCAAATCCGACGCTTGCGGCCCTTTTCTGTAATTTCATTGATCGTGTTACTGCAGGTAGTGTTCCAGCTATATCATCGAGTACACCTAGACTAGCTCGCGCTTCTCGTTCTTCACGTTTAACAGTCTCCCATTCGCCATGATGCGCCTGTAACGTAGACTGACGATCGTGCAAACGAGCGTCCACATCGAAAATTTGTGGATGGCGACGCCGCAATTTTTCACTAATGGCATTGACCACATCCGTAAAGTCAAAATGTTGCTGCTCCTCCGCCAGGCGAGCATGAAAAACGACCTGAAACAACAGGTCTCCTAACTCACTACATAAAGCCATCGGGTCTGACCGCTCGATCGCTTCTTCTACTTCGTAGGCCTCCTCTATGACAAAGCGCGCTAAGCTAGCATGCGTTTGCTGTAAATCCCACTGGCAACCGTTCTCTTTATCTCTTAGAGAACATATAATTGCTAGTAATTCTTCAATTTTATTCAAATTAAGTTTCCTTACTGCTTGATTATGAAATAGTATATTACGTGTGCATGAAAATGTCCCAATTACGTATAAAGAACTACGTAATGAGACCGATTTCACAGTTTAAATTACGTAAGAATAGGCGTATATTGCTAACATATGAGATAAGGATTGATATGAATATACGACATCGACACATGATTCCCTGCTTTATTGCATTGCTGCTTTTTATCGGCAACGCACCCGTATTTGCCAATAATTTTGAAAAACTAGAAGATGGCCAACGCGCATTCAATTTGGGTTACTATTTCCAAGCATTTAAGATTTGGCACTCACAGGCATTGAGCGGAGACTCCGATGCACAAATGTTTGTCGGCCTAGCATTTCGAAATGGTTGGGGAGTTCCCAAAGATCGCGGCCAGTCGATCAAATGGTATAAAATGTCGGCAGAACAAGACAATACTGCGGCCCAATTTTTGTTAGGCGTATCACTCATTAATAGTGAAATCAATACAGAGGTCAAATCAGGTATAAAGTGGTTACATAAAGCCGCCGCCAATGGTGACCCCGAGGCCTTGAAGTTTTTGGACAAAGCCAAGCGTAAACAGTGGTTTACCGTATCAGATGATGTAACACCGGCGACAAAAGAGACAAATGCAGCTAAACCAACCCAAAAACAAGTCCTACCGCAACCTGTCTCGATCTCATTGAGTAATACAGGACAGAACGCTTTGCCCACTGATAGTGTGGTAATCAATTAACAGTATCAACTTACTCGACATAAAAACTTCTGGCGGTTCATTTCCGAGGGGTGGCTGTGGTTTATAATAAGTACTTATAAAAAATACTTATAGGAAGTGTTTGTAATAATTGAATGTAATGAATAGTAGTTAGTTTTAATCGCTAGCCTTTTGGGCGGGATCACTTGGCAAACTAGCCGCAAGTTTTATGGATCGCTGTGTAAAGTTCGCTTCTAGGTAGAGAACAGCACGTTTATCGCCATCTCTAGCGGCCATAAGCATTAAGGCCTCAGAGCGGACCATATTGCCGTTTTTCGCCGCACGCAACCCTTCCGAGTAAGTACAGGCCTCTGCGGCTAATTGCGCGCTTAGCAGTGTACTTAGAACTACGATCACACTAATGATCATTTTTTTCATTGAGGCTTCAAACTATCCCTTTGCTGTAAAACTTACCATCGATTGCTGTAGTCATTATAGAATAATATGGCGTAAAATACACGATTCACTCTAATTTCAATGATATTGTTAGTGGTTTAATAATGCCTAATCTTGTACTTGCCTCCTCTTCCCGTTACCGCCAAGCAATCCTGTCGAAATTACGCATCGAATTTCAAAGTATCTCTCCCGATATCGATGAGTCGGCAATCGATGGGGAGTTACCTGAGCAGTTAGTCAGCCGACTCGCGGAAAAAAAGGCCTTGGCAGTCGCGGAACAATTTCCACGGCATCTCATTATCGGCTCGGACCAGGTCGCGATAATTGGTGACCAAATATTGACGAAACCCGGTAGTCATGCAATCGCCACACGACAGCTGAAAGAGGCTTCTGGAAAAACCGTTCGATTTCTAACGGGATTATGTCTATACAATGCCGTCACACAAACCCGCCAAACTCAATGCGTACCGTTTCACGTACACTTTCGAGAACTCAGTGAGCAGCAAATTGAAAACTATCTACACGCAGAAAAACCTTATGATTGCGCAGGAAGCTTTAAATCTGAGGGTTATGGAATTTGTTTATTTCGTAAATTACAAGGCGATGACCCCAATAGCCTGATCGGATTGCCGCTTATAGCACTGATTGACATGCTGCGAAATGAAGGGGTGGCGGTACCTT
>JBGMRO010000622.1:0-2742 GCA_048061555.1 Thiohalomonadales bacterium
AGCGAAATTAAATTTGGCTGTATTGGAAGTCAGAGGGGCTAATAGTACCGTTTGAAGGTGAACGACAACATAACGTCACCTGAGGAAAGTGGCCCTACTTTATTCACGCAACCGAAGAGGAAAAGGCGGAGATGATTGCAAATGCTATTAACATCTACTGACTCGAAAGAGCGCGTCAGAAAACTCCAGAGGACGCTTTATCGAAAAGCCAAGCAACAACCTGAATTTCGCTTTTACTCACTCTACGACAAGGTTTATCGCAGTGACGTTTTGCAGCGTGCCTATGAACTTGTCAAACAGAATAAAGGTAGCCCCGGTTTAGATGGGGTGACTTTTGAACGAATAGAGCAAGAAAAAGGGAAGCAAGATTATCTGCTGGCACTACAGGAAAAACTCAAAGGAAATACTTACCAGACCAGTCCCATAAAGCGCGTTGACATACCGAAAGGCAATGGCGAAACGCGTCCACTGGGAATTCCTTGCATTGAAGATCGGATTGTTCAAATGGCTGTTAAGCTAATTATCGAACCGATATTTGAAGCGGGATTTAGTCAGCACAGTTACGGTTTTCGCCCGAAACGATCAGCGCATCAGGCCATGGACGATATCACAGCCGCATTACTAAAAGGATATACTCAAGTGATAGATGCGGATCTTTCAAAATATTTTGACACGATCGTGCACGAAAAACTGATGAAAACAGTGGCAGAAAAGATTGCAGACAAACGCATTCTTGCGTTACTAAATCAGTGGCTCAAAGCGATTGTTGTCAAAGTTGGAAAGGGCGGCAAGAAAACGGTTATTGGCGGCGGTAAGAAAAGTAAAAAAGGCACACCACAAGGAGGCGTAATCTCACCGTTACTGGCCAATATTTATCTCAATATTCTGGATAGAATTTGGGATAAATATCAATTGGCAGAAAAATACAAAGCAAGGATAATTCGCTACGCGGATGATCTGGTCATTCTTTGTAAAAATGGAACAGGTACGCCATTCACATTCTTAAAGAAAATCCTCAATAAGTTGGCGCTTCGACTCAATGAGGATAAAACTGAGATTAAGGATGCTCTAAAGGAGAAATTTAATTTTCTAGGATTTCAAATCGGCATGGCTAGAAGTCAACGAAGTGGAAAGCTTTTTCCAATGGTTGAGCCTGCTGCCAAATCGATGAAATCCATTAAAGAGAAAATAAAGTTTTATACCCGACGAGATATGAATCCAGTACCCATAAATGAAATCGTCAAAAAGCTAAATGGCTTAGTTCGAGGCTGGAGTAATTACTTCCACTATGGATACGGCCACAGGAAAATAAAGCAGATAAAATACTACATGGAAGAGAGTTTACGAAATCAGTTACGGTATCGGCATAAAGTGAAAAACAAAGGTGCGTCTTATCAACAATTTCCGAGAAGGTATTTGTATGATTATTTAGGTTTATACAAGCCACCAATAGTGCCATTTTGGAAAGCTGTGCAAGCTTGAGATGAAGGATATCGGAAAGCCGTATGCGGGAATAGCGCACGTCCGGTTTGATGAGGGGGAGTTGCGTAAACGCTATATACAGTGTTTTGCGCTGCTCTCTACTCTATTTTCGATGCCACATTCAAGGAACGAATGGGTCAAGTTTTTCGATAGATTCAAGTTGGTTGCCCCCTTGATTTTTCAAATTAGAAGCAGTAAAACACCATAATGAAATCTCAATTAATTTATTCAGACAAATACGAATTTGATTTTAAGGTGCTTAATAAAATTCATCCAATTGATGGATTGAAGTTTAGTAAGACATGGCAGTTAATTTCAATTGAGTTCGAACTTAGTGGGGTCAGATGAAACTTTCAACCTTATCAAGTCAGCTTTCTTGTTAAGAAGTGCAGTCTTACATAAATAAAGCCATGGACGTACAATAAATGAATCTTAGAGAAACGGTTATCCAATATGTCAAAATATGATGTAACAGGTTCACAAGGACTTTATCAGCCGGATTCAAATAATCTGGTGCTTGCCAATAAGTTAGGCATTACTGAAGTTGTAGATATCAATGAGGCTGAACTTGTCCTGTTAGAGAAAATTTATGAAGATGTATTAATTAATCGGCTACCACAGGGTGCTATTAAACTAGAAGATATTAAAACCTGGCATCGTCGATGGTTGGGTAATATCTATGAGTGGGCTGGGGATGAGCGTTCGGTTAATATGAGCAAAGGCGATTTTCATTTTGCTGCTGCGGCTCAAATACCTCAGTTATTGAATAAGTTTGAATCGGAGTATCTTAATCGTTATACACCTTGTATTGATGTAAGTGATGATGAGCTTATTGCAGCTATAGCTGTTGTGCATATTGAGTTTATTTTAATCCATCCTTTTCGCGAAGGTAATGGCCGCTTATCTCGATTATTAGCCGATGCGATGGCAGTTCAATCGGGTTATCAGCCTTTGGATTATTCGAGTTGGGATGAGAATAAAAATGAGTATTTTACTGCGATTCAGCAAGGTATAGATATGAATTACGAGCCTATGAAAAAATGGGTGGCAAGAGCGTTAGAAGCGAATTAACTGGCAAGTTCTAACTTATTGAATTTACTTTTTTTAGATTTTAGCGTGGCTTCAATCTTTTTGATTGTTTGCCCGGTTTCGATAGCAGTGGAACTTGCTACTGCACGCAAGATACGCGCTTTAGAAGTCGGTGCGTGAGATTTAGTTTTCATGGTTAAGTTCTATACTGAGGTGATGGTGTTATTTTAG
>JBGMRO010000623.1:0-2737 GCA_048061555.1 Thiohalomonadales bacterium
ATTCGTGATTCGTGATTCGTGATTCGTGATTCGTGATTCGTGATTCGTGATTCGACAGATTATTAGCTAATATTATTCGAAGCCTGCTATTAATGCGAGCCGGACTAGTTCGGTTGCGGAACTAGCCTGCATTTTTAGCATTAAATTAGATCGGTGTAGCTCCACAGTTTTTATGCTGATTAACAATTCCGCCGCTATGTTTTTATTTGCGGTCGATTTCAATATATAGTGCAAAACCTCATTTTCTCGTGGGGTCAATTTCGCCAAGCGCGTCTTGACCTCGAGCTCGCGCTCTTGCTTTTTTCGGGTATCTAAGTCAAAAGCGATCGCGCTTTGAATACGTTCCAACATTAAAGAATCATTATACGGCTTCTCGATAAAATCATACACACCCGCCTTCATCGCACGCACAGCCATAGCGACATCGGCGTGCCCGGTCATCATAATGATAGGTAGCCGGCAACCTAGCTGCTTCAATTTAATATGTAAATCCATGCCGCTCAACGCAGGCATACGCACATCAAGCAC
Organism: Thiohalomonadales bacterium; assembly: GCA_048061555.1. Classification (GTDB taxonomy): domain Bacteria; phylum Pseudomonadota; class Gammaproteobacteria; order SZUA-152; family SZUA-152; genus JBGMRO01. The sequence continues at coordinate 529 of JBGMRO010000623.1, forward strand.
TAAGCAACCTGCCATCGTATCCCGATAATCATCTAAAAAACTAAATCCAGATTCATACACCTTTACCCGCAAACCCACCGTATCGATCAACCATGCCAAAGACTCTCGTGCGAGCTTGTCATCATCAACAATATAGACTTCAGAGCTCACTGCACCACGCTACTATTTGCGGGAATTTCAAATGAAAAACAAGCGCCTGTCTCTGGGTTATTGTTTGCCACGATAGTACCGTTGTGTTCTTCTATAATCGTCCGACTAATTGATAGCCCCATGCCCATGCCATCCGATTTCGTGGTGTAAAAAGCATCAAAGACTTCACCTTCGGTCGTGGCAGGAATGCCGTCACCGAAATCCATCACAAACAATCTCACCTTGTCATAGTCCAACTCTGTAGTAATTATAATTTCTCGCAGACGCGCCTCGGTATTCTCCATGGCATCGAGACTGTTGCGAATAAAGTTTAAAACAACTTGTTCAAGCTGAATTTCATTGGCAAGTATAACCGGGATATTGTCGGCCAATTGCAATGTTACTCTGGTTCTGTGGCGTCTAATCTCCGCAGATAACAGATCTACGATCTTTAATACGACGACATTGATATTAACAGGTTCTTTTGCGGACTTACCTTTTTTAACAAACTCGCGTAATTGACGGATGATATCTGCCGCCAGGGTCGCCCCTTCTACGGCTCGCTCTAAACCTATAATAAGCTTCTCTCGATCAATTTTTTCATATTTGAGACGGCGCAAACAAGCACTACTATAGTTTATTGCACCCGTTAGGGGTTGGTTTAATTCATGCGCCAACCCTGCCACCATTTCCCCCATGGCACTCATACGGCTAACCCGAGCCAACTCAGTTTGATTACGTTGCTGCTCTTCAATAACCTCTTGTTTTTCTATTTCACTACCAATCCAACGTGCCATTAATTGCAGCATATTGTGATCCCAGTGCGTATACTGTCCCTTTCGTTCGATAATGTCGGCGAATTCTAATACGTAGTGCGGCCTACCCTTGACGAGCACCGCAGTCGCAAGATAGCTGTTTAATACTTCACTACCGCAACCAGGATACTTATAATTTTTTATATTTAAGTTGGGTATATCCAAGGGTTTATTAAATTGAGCAATCGCTTGCTGCACACATATCTTATTTAATGGCCCGACGTAATCTCGGAACAATTCCTTTTTATCAGCCACCACGCACAATCGCTTGTGATATTCCTCTAGACTAGAAATACTCGCGGCGGCGGTCTGATAATATTCTCTACCCGTTTCCAATAATCGTGTGAGCTTATCTTCATGCGACAGTCGTGGCGAACTCGTTATTTCGACAAGATTTCGCAAGGCCGACTGGCTTTTCTGTAAGGACTGATTGACCATGTCAATATCATTAGTCCGTTCCACGACACGTTTTTCAAGTGATTTTTTATAGTCTGCAAGTGTCGCCTCGGTTTCTTTCCGTTCGACAATCTCATGGCTCAAATTTCGTTCCGATGCAGTTAATTTTCGTCGAGTACGTAACACATACACCAGTAGAAATATTAGCAGAATCATAACGACTATTACCCATGGCCCATGCTCTAGAATTATTGGCTCCACAAAAAGGTAAAGACCCGATACTGGGTTGCTTGAATCATCAACGATAGGTGTAGATTTTGTATCGGCATTATCCACACCCTGCTCGGCTAATACGCCTATTGAAATTTCTTCCAGGGGTAGCTTATCTTGTGCCAAACAAAGAAGACTAAATAAAATAATGGGGACGGCTATAGAAAATAAATAGACACTTTTCATTATTGATCCGTAGGACATTCGGACGGTTAAAATTTTTGATTACCATGAATTTGTAAATTATTTATCTTGGTCTTACCGAGTATTTTTAATAAAAAATTACGCAGAAAACGCAATACAGGATATAGTATGCCAGACAGTCTTTTAGATCGAAATATCCAATAATTAAATCGATTAATCACCCCCGAACGGCTACTAATCAACGCCAGGGTATGGATCGCATCTGCACCATAATAAATTTGCCCACCCATTTTTAATACCATACCCTGGTCGATATCTAGACCCAAGGCGGTAAGCTCATCGACAATGGGGCTAGGATCGCGTGCGTCAATTATTTTTAATTCACCGATCGACTCACGAATACGCATGAATCTGCAATAGTTATTACAGGCCGGGCATTCTTTATCGTAGATGAG
>JBGMRO010000624.1:0-2731 GCA_048061555.1 Thiohalomonadales bacterium
AAAATACGCGCAACGCAGATATTGGGGAAATAGACCGTTTGTGGATGGGCACTAACTTTATGGATTAGTATTTTTTAATATTATCGCTGTCGTTCTAATATTGCTCTGCTATTCTTAATTAAGATAATATTTTTTGCGAGCACTATAGGCGTAGTTTGTGAAACCATTTTTCCACTTCATTTGATATTTAAACTCTATAATTTGAATCCACGCTTGGTTAAATAAACGTATACCTAAGGCTGCTCCCTACGGAAGATCTAGACTCATGTTAGAGCAAATGTTTTCAGATGAAGTCATTACAGTCACGGTTCGATTGGCGACATCGGTATTAGTGGGCTCTATGATTGGGGTCGAACGGGCCTATCATGGTCGTCCAGCGGGGCTGCGTACACATACACTAGTATGTTTGGCGTCGACATTGTTGATGTTGTTGACTGTATTTCAGTGGGAATTACTGAAAAACGCCCCGATCGATACATTTCGAGTAGACCCTACACGTATGGCTCAAGGCCTCATGACCGGTATCGGTTTTTTGGGCGCTGGTGTCATTATGAAGGAGAGATTTTCCATCCGCGGTTTGACTACCGCTGCGTCTATATGGATGACCGCATCGATTGGTATCATCATCGGTATGGGGTTTTATTACGCCGGATTTTTAGCAACATTTCTGACCCTATTAATCTTGAGTATCTTTGGTTGGGCGGAAAACAAATTTCCCTACCGTCGTTATGCGAAATTGGTGGTTCGAATGAAGTCTAGGCAAATCTTATCTCAGGGCGATTTGATGGCCATAGTGGAAAAATTTAATATGAAAGGCGGTTTGCCGGCCTATTTGTTACAGGAAGAAGGGCGCTTTTTGGAGTACCGTATGACGGTGTATACCAACGACCCACAGAACTTTCAGCATTTGGCGGATGGGCTGAACGGCATGGAAAAAATTTACGAGTTTAGTGTTATTCCTACTAGTGATTGAATAAAGATAGGGTCGAGGATAAAGGTAAAAGGTAAAAGGTTAAAACATAAAGATAAAAGATAAAAACTAGAGGTTAACGGGTAATGAAATTGATACCTTTAATCCGCTACCTTCGGTGTTGTTCAATGTAATTTCGCCGCCGTGGGCGGATATTACCGTCTTGGCGACGGTGAGTCCTAGGCCGGTTCCGCCGGTTTTTTTATTTCTCGATTTTTCTATCCGATAGAATGGCATGAACACCTTATGCTGTTCGTTTTCGGGTATGCCCGGGCCTTGGTCGCTAATCGTTATCGTAATTTGCTGTGTATCTGCCGCTAATTGTATGTGTGCGCAGTTGCCATATCGCAGGGCATTCTCAATAATATTAGTGAGCGCTCGTTTCAGTGCCACTGGACCGCAGGTATATTCTACCGCGATTTGGAGTTCACATTGAATATCACCACCCGCATCCGAACTGTCGTCACAGAGTGTCTGAATCAATGAGGTAAGATCTACTCTGCTGCGAACCTCCTTTTTTGAATCATCCTTGGCGAATGCCAGGGTCGAGTCGAGCATCGTCTGCATGTCGTCGATGTCACTCATGATTTTGTCATAATCACTGAGTTTATCCATGCCATCAAAACGCAAACGTAGGCGTGTCAGCGGTGTACGTAGGTCATGTGATATAGCCGCAATAATCTGCATGCGCTCACTCACAAAGTGACTAATGCGTTGTTGCATGGTATTAAAGGCACGCGCCGTTTGTACAATTTCGGTGGGGCCGCATTCAGCTAACGGTGAGGCGTTAATGTCTACGCTAAACTTTATTGCCGCCGCAGAAAACTCACGCAAAGGTTTTATAATTTGTCTCGAGATCAACAAGGCGATCAAATAGATACTCACAAGAAATATGAGCAGAATGGCGATGGCATTTGCGTACAATGATTGCTGATGATGGGGAGATTCACCCCGGAAACGCAACCAAGAACTATCTTCAATTTGCATAAATAATATAAAGCGATGCTTATCGTTATCTTGTTTTTCTTGGGTTTTAGGATGCCCAGTAATTAATGTTTGTATGGGTACGTCGCGAAAAAATTTGCTTAGGTGCGCATTCATTTGGCTGGTGGCCCAATCAAACTTGGCATCCTGTAGGTTAGGCTTGTCGGTGGTCCAGCTAATCTCTAATAAACGATCACCCAGCATACTGACTAGCCAAGGTCGATCTTGCGGTTTTGTGTTCGATATTATTTTCGTTACTACCTTCACTCGAGTGATTAGTTCGAAATAGTTACTTATTTTGGTCTCAGCGTTTAGTAACACCATGGAGGCGATTATGGGTTCAATGATCATAAATATGAACCCGATGCCAAGCACCCAGGCGGTGCGGGCAAGCAAGCTCTTTGGCATCAATTTCATAATTGAAACTCAATAATGGGCGTAAACACATAACCTCCGTTACGCACGGTTTTAATAATTTGCGGGTTTTTGGGATCGATTTCAATTTTTTTACGTAAACGACTGAGCTGCACGTCTATACTTCGATCAAATGGCCCGGCACTTCTACCACGCGTAATATCGAGTAGTTGGTCTCGTGTTAAGATGGCTTGCGCATTTTCCGCAAAGGCCAGTAGTAAGTCATATTCCCCTGAGGTTAACGTCGTAATGACATCTCGATTATTTTTGAGTTCTCTTCTTGCCAGATTGATATGCCAGATATCAAATCGCATGATGTGATTACGTTTGCCTTGCTGATTATCTTGCTGCTGACTATTCTGC
>JBGMRO010000625.1:0-2719 GCA_048061555.1 Thiohalomonadales bacterium
ACCTTTGATTCCGTACAGTATCCTGCCAAGGCCTCGTCTATCGCATTATCCACGGCCTCGAAAACCATGTGATGTAAACCTGTACCGTCATCGGTGTCCCCGATATACATGCCAGGTCTTTTTCTTACAGCATCTAATCCCTTTAAAACTTTAATTCTAGTGGAATCGTAGGATTCTCCATCTTCGGCCATGTGAGATATCTCCGTAGTTTGAGTAGCAAAGGCCTATTATAACACTTCTTTGAATGCACCATGTTCCACGTGGAACATCTTATATTTACTGTGTGGATCAAGCATTTTTTTTGTCTCCACATCTGTACAGGTGAGAAAAATTTGTGTCTTTGTGGAAAGAGCCCAATCAAATATCCGTCGTTGATTCATCGGATCGAACTCAGAGGCTAGATCATCAATCATGAGTATGGCCCCCCTTTCAACTTGCGCACTAAGATGGTCTAGCTGGGATAATTTTAGAATTGTGGCGAGTAATTTTATTTGACCCCGGGAGGCAATCTCTCTGAATAAATGATTCTGTGTTTTAATTCTTAGATCAGACTTGTGAGGTCCGTATTGAGTAACCCCCCTTTTTTTATCCAAGACATAGTGTTCTTGAATACACTCGGCCAAGGTTTTCCCGTTCGGCCACCCATTATACAACTCAAATGAGACAGGCAAAAAACCTCGCAATTCCGAGATATAATTTTCAACATGCGAAAAGAGCTCTACGGTATATTTCGTACGGGCCTCACGTATAGACTCACTTACCTCCAGATACTCTAAATCCCAGTGTTTAATATCTTCATAATGTTGTGCCACCTTCAGATTGGCATTTCGCTGTTTGAGTATTTTAGTCATTCGTGACCAATCTGACTTAAAGCGATGTTCCACGTGGAACAATCCCCAATCCATAAACTTTCTTCTGTATCGTGGGCCGTCCTCTATTAAGCGACTTTGATTTGGTGTAATCACTTGTATCGCTAAATGCTCTGCTAAACTCGACGCTGTCCTTATTTCTTCATGGTCTACACGAATCCTTCTAAGCTTGTCTAAAATTTGTATACCTATGTTAATTTTCTTATGCGTGTCATTTCGTATTTGTGCATATATATTTAGGCCGTTCGAATCAAAATTTACTAATTGATTGTAATTGTTTGTACGAAACGATCTCGAACTACCCAGACAATAAAGCGCCTCAAGTAGGCTCGTTTTGCCAGAGCCGTTTTTCCCGACTATCCAGTTAACCTGGGGATGAAATTCTAAAATTGCCTCGCGAATATTTCTAAAATTTGTAATCTGAATAGCATCGATCTTCATGGCGGGTATTCTATAATATTTTGTTACCAACTATTTAATTCATCGTCGGTCTGTTGTAGGAGATCAAAGGAGAGATACGTTAGCAATCACAGCAGCAATTGCAAAACGGATTCTTTTGAAAAACCCATTCAGCAATTACATAATATAGATTTAGCGAGGACTGCGATCTGAGTTTAGCAGAAAAGTGATTAGATCTAGTACGTAGAAATCGGAGGTGGTCTAAGAATTCTATACTTGGCAAAAAGAATAAGAACAGAAGTATGTATTGTTAATCTAAATATGCGGATAAAAATTTTCCGTCCGAGGCGATAGGACTATAACTTCATCGGCATTACGACAAAGAGATTTTCTCCGTTGGCATTGAGATCTTTAATGACACAACTGTTACTGTTGCCACCGAACACCAAATTTACTTCTTCTGATTGTATGATGTTGAGGGCATCCAATAAATAATTGACATTAAAACCCGCTTCTAAATCGGGCCCTTCAAATTCAACTTCTATTTCTTCTTGCGCCTCTTCCCGTTCCGGATTGTGAGCGGTCGATTGCAATAGGCCTGTCGTCAATTTGACTCGTATCCCGCGGAATTTTTCATTAGACAAAATGGCTGTGCGACTCAAGGCATCCTTCAAAAGCATTCTATTTGCTGCAACTATGCGATCACCATCGGTGGGTATAACACTTTGATAATCTGGATACCGTCCATCGATCAATTTAGAGGTAAAGCGAAATCGGTCGAGTTCGATTCTGATGTGATTACTCCCAATACTGATATTGGCGGACTCATCACTGAATTCAAGTAATTTGACTAATTCGAGAACGCCTTTACGCGGTAATATTATTTGCAGGAGTTCTACGGGTTCTACGCTAATATTTTGCTCGCTAAAGGCTAGTCGATGACCGTCAGTCGCAACGGTACGAATCTTGTTGCTTGCGATTTCTAGTAATAGTCCATTTAAGTAGTAACGCACATCCTGCTGCGCCATCGCAAATTGGGTGTTTTCTATCAGTGTCTTGAGGGCAGACTGTGGTACCGACAAATTTTGTCGCGAATTGATATCTTCCAAATTTGGAAAATCGTTGGCCGGCAAAGTACTCAGATTAAATCGACTTTTGCCAGAACGAATTGTGAGCCTTTGTTGTTCATTATCCAATTCTACTTCTAAGGTCGCACCGTCGGGCAAGGCTTTACAGATGTCGGTAAATTTTCTCGCGGGGACTGTCACTGACCCGGTTTCTGAAACGTCTACATCAACGTGGGCTACCATTTCAATTTCCATATCTGTCGCTGTGAAGGCGATGTTTCCATCCTTAACGTTGAGTAGTACGTTGGAGAGTATCGCCATGGTCTGGCGGCGTTCGACGACACTAACTACTGCTTGTAATGGCTTTAATAAAGCTTCTCGTTG
>JBGMRO010000626.1:0-2716 GCA_048061555.1 Thiohalomonadales bacterium
GATAACTACAATAAGAAACTTTGGGGGGACTGAAGATGATAATTGTTGGAGAATACAAAGCTGTCTCAAAATCGAGTTTACTGTGCAGGTTTTTTCATACAAAACCGATACTAATATTTTTATCGTTGCAGATTTTATCGTGGCAGGCAATCGCTGCGACCCCGACGTCTACCCCTATAGAAACTCCACCGCAGCAAAATCCGCTTAGTTTTATGTATACCGCTAACCAGGCGTCACATAACATATCTGCATTCGTTATTAATACTAGTGGTGAGCTTGAGGAAGTGCCGGGTTCGCCTTTTAAGGTCGGGCAATTTCCGGTTTCAATTACCCACACACCCGATGGACGATTTATCTATGTGACCAATCAAGCATCCGCGAGTATCTCGGGGTACAGTATCAATTCGCTAACGGGTGCGATAACGCCGATAGCAGGTTCGCCTTTTAAATCTGTAAAATACCCAGATTCAATTACGGTGAGTCCCGATGGGCGCTATGCTTATGTTACCAATGAGGATGATGACAGTTTGTCCGTTTTTCGCATTGGTGCGGTTTCAGGTGCGCTGACACTCAGTACACGCACAGTGCCAACAGGTAAACACCCCATAGCCGTAGCGGTGACGCCCAGCAACCGATTTGTATTTGTGGCTAACTACGATGCGAATAGCATCAGTACCTACCGTATTGATTCAGGTGATGCCACACTCGTCGATCTAAAAAGAGAGACCGCAACGCAGGAACATCCAATCCATATTGCCATATCTCCAGACAGTCAGTTTGCCTATGTCGCGAACTACGGCTCGACTACGGTATCTGCCTATCGAATTGATCGGCAAAGTGGTGTCTTGGTAGAGCTGGATGGCTCTCCATTTATTTCGGGTGCGCAACCGTATTCGGTAGTCGTGGATCCATCTGGACGATATCTCTATGTCGCTAACTGGGGTGGTCACGATGTCACTGCATTCAGGCTCGATTCGGTATCCGGCGGTTTGACAGAACTGCAAGAATCTCGTTTTGATGCTGGTTGGTATCCATACGATGTTGTGGTTGACCCCTCTGATCATTTTGTATACGTCGCCAATAATGGTGCCGCGACGATATCCTCGTATTCACTTGGCAAAGAAGGGAGGTTGGTTAAATTGCCGGCTTCACCCATCTCGACCGGATTAGGCCCCTATGCAATGACTGTGGTGGCGCCGCAGTATCACTAAGCGGTAGTGCCGAAAGGGCGGGTTACTGTTAAGAACCCGTCCTCATTATTATTTTCCCTCCTGCTTGATTCGGTTAAAATTTCACCAGCATGTGAAATTTGTAACCTGTGCGTAATTATTTTTCTTCTATACTCTTATCCTGTAGTTACTACTGAGTTACTACTGAGTTACTACCAGGGAACATACCACTCATGAGAGGGCAGTCATGGAATTAAATCCGGTCGAGTTTAGAGATACATTACATAAAATTCCATTCGCAGAAGACTCATGGAATGATTTAATCAGCCTGATCAAAGTATCCACTGATAGCCAGGCAGGCATAATGATGATTACTCGGGATCAAGACCACGATATATTAAATAGCCACTCGCCAGATTTTGTGATGTCTCAGGAGGTGCGCTGCGCCTTTGAGGAAAGCGAATGGATTACGGCAGCGATGCCTGAAGAGTGGTCAAAGCAATATCTCAGTAAGGGCGTAGTATTGGGTACTGATATTGTTTCGCAGGAAAAAATGCGTAGTACGCCTTTCTACCAGGAAATATTGAGTACACTCGGGTTAGAATATCTAATGGCAGGGGTGTCATTGTTTGGTGAAGATTACCGAGCCTTACTGAAATTTTTTAGAGCAGATAAACAAAATAATTTTTCCCACGGAGAGGCACAAGCCCTTGCCGAGTTAATGCCTGAAATTAGGCAAATGATGCGTTTCACAGAACGGTTATATGAACGGATGGTTTTAGAAACCGCCGAAAGCAAGGTCGATGCGCCTAGAGGTGCGGCGACCATCATCATCAATACTAGCGGTGAAGTCGTACAAACAAATCAGGTCGCTCAAAACCTTCTCAATAAAGGCAACATTTTGGATGCCAAACAAAATCATTTGTACGCGGTTGATGGCCAAGACAGTATCGCCTTAAGCACCTTGATGGCGAAGGCGCTAGGTAACACCGGTCAGCCCACACAAGGTTGTGCGCTCGTCGGAGAGGCGAGTGAAGCTGGCGTGCATCAATTGCTTGCCCTGCCCATTCCGCTGCAAGAGCCACCCTTTCCCTGGATGGAAGCGCTAAAAGTCGCCGCTGTAGTGGTGGTGGACCCCATGCGTAAAGTCAAGATTGATGCGCATATTCTGAAAACACTTTATAGTATTACACCCGCAGAGATAGACTTGGTTAACGCGATGGCCAACGGTATTAAACCGGTACAATATGCGACACAGGTCAATAAGTCAGTGCCAACGGTTCAGTCGCAGCGCCAGGCCGTGTTTCAAAAGGTCGGGGTAAAAAATCAGCTGGAACTCATGAATATTTTGCGTGACTTGACCACTTCTTTTGAGGAAATTTATGCCTAGCAGACAATAGTAGTCGGCTCCAGAGTCATCTTAAGTTACGCCGATTAAGCGATAATTTGCAGGACTTTAAATCATCGCACTGCCACTGCCTCCACCTATCTAGCACATCGTTATACATAAGTCCGCAAAGTGAGCATAAGCTGCTTGAATGTCGAAC
>JBGMRO010000627.1:0-2715 GCA_048061555.1 Thiohalomonadales bacterium
TTAGACCACGGCAAAATGCAGGTAAGGTTTACGCAACCACCCTTAACGGTTTGAACCTAACACATCAGGTGTTGGCGATTAAATGGTATCAATAACCTAATTAAAACTGGTACTTTATCTTTAAACTCAAACGATCATTGTCTTTTAATGGAGAAAAAATAGATATAGTATCGGCAATATCAAACAAAAATAATGAGCCGATCAGGCTTAAGTGGTCATCATAGGCATAATCAGCATAGAAAGATACATATTGGGAAGATTGCGCATAGAGCCTACCGTAACTCGCAACGATCGACAGTTCTTCATTTAGAAAAGGCTTACGCCAATTCAATAGAAACAGACCTGTCTGGCGCTCGATGAACATAGATTCTTGCCAGTTTTTTATAATCGTACGCGTGATGCTAAAGTCTATGCTGTGTTGGTTTTGGTTGTACTCGACGCCAACGGCGACGTCCACCACATCTTTTGCGATTAATGGGAGACCGCCGGGTGGAAGCGAATCCAGGTAATTGAATTGCTGATTGGTCTTATAGGCCAAGTCTGTCTTCCATAGAAATTTTCCACTCGCATAATTAAAATTGAGTCCGGTAAGCCAAAAAGGGACGGCTTTTTCACGTATGGTTTGATTAGCAAAATCCTCATTCACGGATTCAAATGCCGGTTGATTGGGCGCCAGATTCGCGGTCAAAATGGCTAGTTCGGCCGCCCCTAGACGAATTTTTGCGCGTATACCCGCCTCGGGGTCGGGTGTCTCAGCATCGATAACCGGGAATGGAGGTAACGACGCGGTGAAATTGTAAATGGAATCGTGAGGTGGGAGGTCGTTGAACTCCGGCAGTAGATTAATAAACCCCTGCCAACTGACATTGTTATTAAAATAAGAAGCCGAAATCATCCATTGCCCGAGTCGCGCATCTTCAAAATCAATGAAAATCAATTCTCGATTGTCACTCGGGTTGATTAAATCGGTCGCTCGACTAGAGTCGACGTCACTCCAAACGATAATCTGTTTACCCACTTTTAGATTTACCGACTGCCAACTGCGCTGTATCCAAGCTTCTTTTATACGACCATAGGTTTGAACTGTTTTTTTCGCCGTCTTTGAGACGTGATCGGTCGACCAGTATAGATTACCAATGACATCGAGTTTCGCGTAAACATTTGTTGTAATCAGTTTTTCGAATTCGACTTGCGCCCCAGTGCGGTTGTTTATCAAAGCCGGATGATTTGCGGGGTTTAGAGAAATTTCATGATCCAGGGTGTATCGAAAGGCGGAACGCACCGTCTTTGTTGAGCCTTCATTGATAAAACTATCATCTAGTTCAATATCGATTATATCTGTATTAGTATCGGTTACAGAATGTGTAGGCGTTTCGACCTTTTTATTTGGGTCAAATTCCAGGTCGAATTCTACCTCGTTATCGAATTCGGGCTCTGCGGCTGTTACCTCGGCAACTAAATTCGAAACAGGGATGATTGCCGTCACTATTAGAAAAAACCATGGACCGAAATACCTCATGGATGGATTTATCCTAGATTTAACGCCTATTGAATAAACTTTCTAAGTTTGCTTAATTCATTTTCTCTAAAAGCGAAGTCGGTCAGGGTGCGTTGCGTCAAAAATCCGTTAGGTATATCAACGCCTAGGGCAATTTCATCAAGCGTCAAACGTGTTACTCGATTAGTTTGTAAATTCATCATTATAACCATTCGTGCGACCCAGATATTTTTAATTTTCTCCAACTTGTGTGCTGTCATTTGCTTATAAGGTTTGCCGCTCTTATCATACACTTGGCTTTTAAGCACAATATAGCGTTCTTTATCTATCCATACCGTGGATTTGCTATAACGGGTCTTTTTCAGACGTCGCGCATTGGGCGTGATGCGGATTACCCATGCAAGCCGACCAGAAACCGAGCTTTCTTCTAATAGTTGGTAATCATATTCATCCAGCTTACCGGTTTCCATATCTTCGGTGGTAAACTCTGAGCCAAATAGGCTGGTGGGTTCGGCATCTTGGTCGCTGCCTGTCGCCATCCGTTTTACTTTTCCCAGGGCAGATAAATACAACCAACTTTGTGTATCTTTGCTACCGTCATCATAACTAAATGTCAACATGCCAATACCCTTTTCACCCGGCGGTTGCAGGATTATCGCTACGGATTTGCTATCGCGTTTGTTCGCTCCGGTATTGATTTGTACCGATTCGATGGTCTTATTGCGTGGCTTGTTAACACATTTTATTTTTTTTCCTTTTTTTCGATACTTGCAGGTCGATAGACGCATCACACTAAAGGTAGAATCATTCGCGGCTCGCGCAGTGTCATCGACTTTTTGCATGATATCCCTGGCCTCGGCCGACCAGGCTGGATGGGTAGATGATAAACCCAAAAAGCAAAAAAGGAGGCTGTAAGCAATTAGGCGGTGAATATACACTTTTGTTACCCTTTATGTCGTGGCGTTATGTGCAGTTAACGGTGTTGATCCGAATTTCGGTTTAAATACATAGATTAGTGCGGGTAGAAATAATAAATCACAAATCAACGCGACAAATATTGCCATCGAACCAAAGGTGCCCATTTTAGACATACCGCCGTAATCAGAGAAACTTAATACAAAAAAACCGATGCCCAATACTAACGAAGTAAAAGTTACTGCCTGGCCCACCTCCTTTAGGGTGTCACGCATCGCTTTTTCTAGATTGCCGCTTGCGCG
>JBGMRO010000628.1:0-2710 GCA_048061555.1 Thiohalomonadales bacterium
CATTCCGAATACGATAAGTTATGTGATCGTGGGAGAAAAGGAGAATTATGATGACAAATGCAGCGTTAAAAGAAAGTTACCAAGCATTTTCTAAAGTGGCAGCACCTTATCTTCACATTGAGGGAAACGAAAGTTATGAGCAAGCATTGACGAATATAGAAGAGCTTTTTGAAGAAGTCGCAGATCATGATGATGACCCTCTTAATGGTTTAATCAGTTTGTTAGGACAAGCTATTATTCATTATGAAGATAGTATTGAGTCGCTTGCTGAATTTGAAAAGCAGGCGCATGAAGGGCCTGCTGATGTGGCTATGTTGCGTTTTTTAATGGATCAACATCAACTCGGTGTGGCGGCTTTTCCTGAAATAGGTGATAAATCACTTATCTCTCGAATACTTTCCGGTGAACGGAATTTAACAAAACAGCACATTAAAACATTATCGGAGCGTTTTAATGTCAGTCCGTCCTTATTTTTTTGATAGCCATTGTGAGAAATGTAGATCACTCAGGATTGTCTATAAAGCGATTTATTGCGCATCGGTTATTTAAAGGCTTACTTATTCAACAGCAATGCAGATATTGGCCCAAAAGAATGCTAAGGCATTCTCGGCCAAGAGCGGACTCTCGCAGTATATATACTATAAGTAAAGACTTGGCCCCCTTAGTCTAGCTTTCCAATTACAGTCCGGTCGCAAGGGCGCAGATTGAATTGCTAATATCAATACAGGGAAGTATTGTCAGTAAACCGTTGCCAGCAAAAAATATGCTACCTAATGATAAATATGTTAATTTGGGGATGGGATATATGAACGCTTGGAGTGTATGGGGTGACAGTCCAGATAACTGAAGTATTAAAGCGCGCGACTCAAGGTATGACGCGGCCTTTTATCTGTCGCGGTGACGATAAGAATATATACTTTGTAAAAGGCATAGGTGCTACCCGGCAAAGCCAGGTCTACGAGTGGGTAGCTGGAAATTTGGGGCTTGCTCTAGGTCTTCCTATTGCCCCATTTGAGATAGTGGAGATCCCGGAGGAGTTGATTGAGATCGAAATCGGGTTAGACTTCCAGCAGCTTGGAAGCGGTCCGGCTTTTGGTTCATTGAAACAAACGATTACTGAGCTTAATTATGCGGGGATCGACGAGATACCCGCCCAAGTGCAATCTGACGTCTTGGCTTTTGATTGGTGGATTCGAAATAGTGATAGGAATTTGACGGCGAAAGGAGGTAATCCGAACCTCTTTTGGCAGCCAGAAGGTCAAAAATTAGTCATTTTTGACCATAATCAGGCGTTTGATTCTGGATTTATTAAGAAGGAATTCCTTAGATTTCATGCATTTAATAATAATATTTTTCAGATTGTAATTGGAGATTGTGCTCTGCGCCAAGAATATGTGAAAAGATTCGCGAAAGTTCTTGAGAATTGGCAATCAATTTGCGCTAGTATCCCTGAAGAGTGGTATTACATCGATAAAGAGATGACCGTTGAGGCCGATGTCAATATTGCTGGGATGTTAGAAATTCTGCAGCTTTACCAGAGAGAAGAGTTTTGGGTACAACAGTGAATAAAATAGCCTGCCAATATGCAATCGTCCGTTTCGCACCATTTGTTGAAACGGGTGAATTTGCCAATGTTGGAATTGTAATGATGGCACCAAAACATCGTTTCTTCGATTTTCAGCTAGAAATAAAGAGACATGGTCGCATTACAAACTTTTTTGATAAGTTTGATCCAAAGGTATATCGCGCAACATTATATAATTTGCGTGATGAGTTGGATCGTGCTGCTAATATGCTCAAACAGCATGGATTTGATAAACGACTAAAAGCGAATGATATTAATTTTGCGACTGGTTTGTTCAAGGAAATTATTCGCCCACGTGAAACGATTATTCGTTTTGATAATATGCGCACCGTTTTAGCGGGTGATCCTAAAGAAACCTTAAAAGAACTTTTTGGTTACTATGTTGAACGAAACTTTGTGACAAAAGAGTATCAAGAAACTGTTCTTGAAAAAGGTGTTCGCAAATTACTTTATGACCAAAAAATGAGTGATCGTTTTGTGAAAGCGATCGTTGGTAATGATGAGTATCACACAAATTTCCCTTTTGTTGAGCGGAGAAATGAGCATCCAGTTAAAATAATAAAACCGCTTCATTTAGCACATGAAGAGCCAAGCAAAATACTTGATCACGGTGGGGCATGGTTATTCAGAATTAACCAATTAAAAAAACTCGGTCTACTACCTAGTAAAGTATTGTTTACGATCTCTGGCCCTGATGCTGATGGAAATCGCTGTAAAGCATATAAAGATATCGAAAGTGGTTTGCTTGAAACAGGTGTGGGAGTAGCCGCATATTCAGAGAAACAGAAAATCGTTGATTTTGCTTCATTATAAATAGCTGCGTATTAGGATACTGGGTCGGACCAAGCTAACTAATTAATAATTAAAATATCATTTAAAAATAACAGCATATTATAAGTCTTAAACAGACCTTTTTGGTATTAAAATGGAGGAATTAAGATTGGAAACAAATTTCTTAAAGAGCCCATATTGGTATCAAAAAGGAGTTTTTAAGGCCATATAAAGCTGTGTTTTTAACGTAATTCAATTTTATTTCAATAGCTTATCTTGGTCCGACCCCAATGTCGGGTTTAACCCGTGAGCCTGGGTAGTCGGTGTCGTGACCTGCACAGCGACGAACCCTTT
>JBGMRO010000629.1:0-2702 GCA_048061555.1 Thiohalomonadales bacterium
GTCAAGCTCAATGGCAAGTCTCACCGATTAAAAATAATCTATTATGACGATGAGTCTACCCCGGCGCGTGGTGCACAACTCGCCGAACGTTTGATCAAACAAGATGGGGTGAAATTCATCTTAGGGCCCTATAGCTCGGGTTTAACCAAGGCCATGGTGCCCATAACCGAAAGATACAAAATCCCTATGGTCGAAGCCAATGGTGCATCTGTTAGTCTGTTTAACAAAGGCTATCACTATCTGTTTGCAATTCTATCGACGACAGAGCAGTACCTGAAAACTGCGGTTGCTTTGGCCGATAGTGTAAGCCAAGGATCCAAAATAGTGCGCGTGGCAGGTGTATTTGAAAACGATCCTTTTTCTCAAGATATCCGCAAGGGTGTCTTTGAGGATGCAAAAAGACTTGGTTTTAAAACGATCATCAACGACAAACTGCCCGCTGATTTAAGTGATATGTCGGCGACCCTCACCAAGGTCAAGGCGTTAAAACCCGACCTGTTAGTCGTTTCAGGTCATGCTAAAGGGGCCGCTTTAGCCGTGCGACAACTCGCCGATATGAAGGTTTATGTGCCTATGTTGGCAATGACACATTGTGATTCAGCCGATATTATCGCTAAATTCGCCAAGGCGGCGGAGTATGTATTATGTGCATCACAATGGGATCGCAGTCTACGCTACCAAGACGATTATTTTGGCAGTGCCGAAGAATTTGCTAAACGATTTGAACAGGAATATCACTACGCGCCACCGTATCAAGCAGCAGAATCTGCAGCTGCTGTGCTGGTCTATAAAATGGCCTTTGAGAGGGCCGCATCCCTAGATACTAAAAAAGTGCGAGACGCGATCGCCGCCACTGATATGCAAACGTTTTACGGCAATATAAAATTTGATAGTACGGGTAAAAACATCGCCAAGCCGATGATTTTATACCAGGTACAAGATGGTAAGTTCGTGGTCGTGGCACCTGCACAATGGGCCGCGGCAAAACTCCGCTGGCCGATCCCGCCTTGGCGTGAACGTGTTAAATAATTAGGTCTTATCCACTGAGTAGTTATAGCGTGGATAGTTGCTGGGGTAGTTACAAAATAACATCCAAGAAAAAGCCATGCTAGACAACATTCAAATATTAGTCGATGCGCCGGTCTTTGTCATTGACCTGATCGTCAATGGTCTGCTTATTGGTTCAATATTTGCCCTGGCGGCATATGGAATGGCGTTGGTATGGGGCGTCATGAATATTATCAATGTCGCGCAAGGGGAATTTGTCATGTTGGGTGGCTATGTCACTTTGATGTGTGTGCAATGGGGTCTATCGCCACTACTAAGTATTCCTATCGCCGTGTCGGTACTCTTTATAACGGGAATATTTATTTATTGGGTGGTCATTAGCCGAGTGGTAGATCGAGACGTATTTGTGTCTCTGCTAGCGACCTTTGGCGTTTCCATATTAATCGCTCAGCTTTCCAATCAAGTTTTTGGCGCCGACGTGCAAACGGTATCGACAAACTACGGAACCTGGTTGTTCATTGACGACAATGTTACGGTCGCGATAATAAAGGTGGTCGCCTTCGCCTTCGCCTTGGTGGTAGGGATTAGTCTATGGTTTTTTTTGAAGCACTCTCGTTTTGGGCAGGCGATCCGGGCGACGGCACAAAACCCTCGGGCCGCCCGAATATTAGGTATCAATACTCATCGAGTCTACGCCGTAACTTATGGATTAAATGCCGCGTTGTGTGGCGCTGCGGGCAGCCTAGTGGTCATGGCTTGGGCTATTCATCCCTATATCGGACTGCCGTACACCGTGCGATCTTTTATGATTGTTATCGTCGCAGGTCTGGGTAATTTGCCCGGGGTCATATTGGCAGGGCTGGGCCTTGGCAGTATGGAGAACCTGGCGGGTTTTATATTCGGCACAGAGTTTCAGATTGCCTTCGTATTCTTGTTAATGGTCGCCATCATCGTATGGCGTAACCTATCTTTAAAACGAAAGCGATTAACGCTTAAGTGAAAATTTCCTTGCGCATATTCGCGATTGGCGTAGTTCTTCTTGCCCCATTTATTTTTCCGGACTATCGAACGCAATTGAGTTTTTTGTGGGTCATGGTTATATTTGCACTAACCTGGGATATCATCGGTGGGCAAATGGGTTACAATTCCTTTGGCAATATTTTGTTCTTTGGTATTGGTGTCTATACCTGCGCCGTTTTTCAACGAGATAGTGGTCTTGAATATTTCACGGCACTCTTTATCGGTATGGCATTGGGCGGTTTGCTTGCTACCATCGCCGCCATCTTCTTCGGTAAGGCCTTGCTGGATGCACGTGGACATTATTTTGCTATCGGCACATTGGGTTTAGGTGTCGCTGCCGGCGAAATCGCGGCCGGTTGGGACTATATAGGTGCCGGTTCCGGCATGTCAGTACCGTTATTCCCCGGTGATATCCAGAATCGTGATCTATTTTTTTACTACATTTTCTTAACGTGGGCAGGATTTACTTTATATTTTTTGTATCGACTCTATCGAACGCGTTTTGGGCTAGCACTTAACGCTATCCGCGACGATGAAGATAAGGCGGAGGCGATGGGTCTACATACCTCACGTTATAAAATTACCGCTTGGTGTGTTTCTGCCTTTTTCCTAGCGGTAGCGGGTGGGGCGGTCGGTAACTTGATCGGATTTATCGATCCCAAGGATGTCGCCTT
>JBGMRO010000630.1:0-2700 GCA_048061555.1 Thiohalomonadales bacterium
CCCAATTTGATGCATAGTTTTTCATACAATCATAAAAGTTTGCGACTACCTTATAGGGGCCAGTATTAAGGTTTTCCGCATATTTTAATTTTGCCATAAAGCATAATGAGAAATTGACAGAGTTCGATTCGTCTGTTGCGCTATCCTCGAAAAATACCATCGCCGTATCGGTACTGAAGTCAGTGTCAGGATCCATGAGAAGCGAATTTAGGACTACGTTCTTAACCGGTGGCGATGCGGCAGCAAGGCTTGCACTAGCTAATACACTATTAGTTTGCACATCGATATCAGCGTTCAATAGATTGATTGAACTTGGCAGGCTTAAGCTCGTAACACCTGTGCCAATAATTTCATCATTGCTACATCCGAACACAATCAATGTGCTCACTATTAGGATCAATACAAGATATACCTGCTTAAACATAATCATTTTTATTTTCCTATTCATTATTTTGGATGTAATATATCCCTAATCCAATTCGGTATAGTTTTTCGTTTTCGACATCAATATCTGATAGGGATTTTTTGCGTTCAGCTAACCATTTATTGAGTTCAAACATCTGTTCCAAAGATTTTTCTTTGCTAAATTCCCTAAATTCCTGGACCACACTAAGGGGTAAATTAGAATAAGTGAGTTGGCGCTGAAAGTATGATTCGTGAACCGCATGCTCTAGGTTAAAACTCACGGTTTCGAAAAAATCGCGAGCACATTTCGACATGATTTCTAGTTTTTCGATATTTTGTTCCGGGATATAGCCAAAATTTGTTAACTTCAGTAAACCGGAATCTGTGATCTTTAAAGCGCTTCCCGTTCTTATAAGTTCGTCCAAGACAGCACGAGCGGTAATATCCCCCCCGTAACGCTTAACCAATATTTCAAAACTGCGCACGTCTCCTTTAATGGGTAAATCGGACGCATTACCGTTTGAGTCTGTGAAATCACTATCCTTTAGCCAGCCCGTAATGACACTGCTAGCTTTATTTAATTTGTATTGCGCCTCCGGATTAGTGTTGTTTTCTTGCTGCGTCTTTATTCGTAGCACTTCTTTTCGGCTTAGTCCTGTGATAACCGATATTCTGCTAACAGTATTTTTCTTGGTGGGAATCGAGAAGTCTTCATTCGCCACTTCAACATAAACGTTCTTTACTTGATCAATAAATTCAGACACCGAAACCTGGTTGCGCAACAGGATTCTGACTAGGGGACGTAACATCCGATGAATGATTTTTCGTAATACTTTCTTTGCATTGACCATAAATGGGATAATAGGACCATAAAAAACTATAGTCAAGCAAAAAAATGGGAATAATGGAATACAAATAGGTTAAGCGGATTTATGAGAAGCGATCTAGGATGGTGAGCTGTCAGCGAATAAAACCAAAATCGTGCATCTTAAGCCCGAAGGAATGGTGATATCTCCACCGGCTAAAGCAGAAACCGAACAGAAATCGCACAGACCCAGGCTTCCGCTGCTTTCCGATTCTAGATGGCAGGCTGATGGGTCGGGATGTTAAATAGGAATGTAGTTCCCTCATTTACTCGGCTATGGGCCTCAATGGTGCTGCCGTGTAGGCTGATGATACGTTTTGCGATGGCCAAGCCGAGGCCGGTTCCTTGTTTGTCGACGACTGCGGTGCGATCGCGGTGGAAAAATCGTTCAAATATATGTGGCAGGTCTTCTTCTGCAATGCCGAATCCTGTATCGGCGATTATGACTCGTATGTTTTCGTTTTGTTCATTTAACTCCAACGTGATTGTGCCACCCTTTGGGGTGTGTGTGATGGCGTTGTCCATGAGGTTTTCCAGGACACGTTGAATCAAGGCGATATCGCCGTATGCAAATGGCATATTGCTGCCAAAATGAGTAACAATAGAGATTTGTTTATTTTCTGCGATCAGTTGAAATTTTTGTGAAACGTCTTGAATGAGTTCTCCTAGCGAGAAAGATTCTATGCTTAAGAGTGTTTCGACTGAATCGAGTTTGGATAGCTCGAATAATTCTGAGACTAGTTGAATGAGTCGTTTGCTTTGGTCGGTCGCTATCTTTATATAGTTTTGCTGTTCTTGTTTCGAAAGGCTGTCGCCTTTTAGGGAAAGTGTCTCAAGATAACCGTACATCGATGTCAGCGGCGTACGTAAATCATGCGAGACACTCGCGATTAATTCACGGCGCTTGGCATCGTTACTGGCGAGTTCACTTATTTGTTGGTCGATTTTGTCGGCCATTTTATTAAAATTTTGCCCTAGAGAATCAATTTCGTCTCGCGAAATATACTCGTTGGGGTAGCGATTTGAGCGGTCATTGTTGTTCAAATAGTTACGCATCGCAAACGACAATGCCGCTAGGCGTTTGGTGGGAAAATGCAATAGCAGTAGACCCGTGGCCAAGGCCAATATAAGAATAGATAATAATCCGATGAGGCTATATCGAAAGATATAACTGTTTTTGAGCGCATCGACAACATTGTCTAGGCTTTCGCTATGTAGGATCACATAGAGATAACCTTCTTCTTTACCGTTTACCACAATGGGTGCTGCAGAAAATATTTTATGATTAGCAAGATTACGGGGATCGTCGCCGTATAAAGGGTACGTGAACTTCTTTTTTAGAAAGGTCTTGATGGGCGTAGTATCTACACTGCTGCGTTTTACCCGATCCTCTGGTGCGGAGTAAGAGAGTACCTTGCCACTCATATCCA
>JBGMRO010000631.1:0-2690 GCA_048061555.1 Thiohalomonadales bacterium
AGCGATGGAATTCGGCTACTTAATCCGCGTTGTTTCGTGGTTGATCCGAGGAATCGGCCGACTGGCGAGAAGAGAGCGGCGTTTATGTTCAGGCACAGAAAGTGGAAAGTAGCGCGATGCAGGTTCGAGCACCCCAAGTAGTCCGCCAAGCACTACCGCACCAAACAGCGAAGGCATCATCCCCCCAAAGAAAAACTCCAACACCAATGCGCTGTAAAGGGAATAGTAAGCCGCGTAACGTTGTATGCTCCAGCGGTCGTATAAGGACGCACGGATTGCAGTCGCTTTAATCACAGGCCACATCATTGCAAAAACAAAAGTCATTAATGCTGGAACACCTGCCCACACACCAACGCTCAGGATAAATGACTCAGTGACGTATACATCATTCGGATCGAATGTATCGACCGAGGTAGCTGGCATTACAAAGCCTAATCCAAACAGTGGATTGTCAACAATCGTCTCAACCGAACGAAACCATATCGCCGCGCGCAGCAGGTTACCTTCATCTGTACCAACAAAGCCAATCTCGTAGGTAAAGACGCCTACGACCAGCAGCAAGCCAGCCAAAAAGCCTAGTCGAGGCAATCCAATTCGCGCCGCGATATATACTCCAGCAGTTATTGCGATAAGTAGCACATGCCTTCGTGAGCCTGCCAAGTCCGCATTAACTAGAGCTAAAATCGCACATGTAATGAATAGCACTGCCGCTAACAGGCGGTTCTGTGGTAGATGCACAAGGGTAAATGTAAACGCAAACAAGGATATTATTCCAGATACAAAGGGATGCCCGAAAATACCTCCATAGCGACTTACTATCTCCCCAGATCTTAGAGTTATATCTGCATCTCGGCCGAACATCCCTAGTTTCGACAACGTGTTCGCCATTAAATCCGGTATAAATAACACCATGCATAAGCCAATAGCCATAGGCACAATAGCTGCTGTGTTTCGATGCGCCATTAACGCAAATGGAATCAGCGCTGTCACACCGAACACAAGAATGCTCTTAAGTTCGAATGTTCCAGCAGGAATACTCATGCCGAATGACACAACGGAGGCCGCCACAAACAACGTAAAGGGGCTGCGCTTGATTCGAGGCAACATGTACGCGGAGCATGCAAGCACCAGCGCGACTAATATCGACAGGACCACTTTTTCTGATGGAGACAGCGCCGGTACCATCAAAATAAATGAGGGCACCACCACCATGAGAATACGCACTCTGTCTGAATTATTTGTGAGGACAAGTCTGACCATGATTAATTAGAAAGCAATGCCTCGATCAGAATTAATACTGCAAGCAAACGATGCTCATAGCTCATGCATCACACTTAAATACGCACTTTAGCTCAGAAACATGCTTATCAAACATTTTCTTTTCCTTTGCAATGAGAGACCGATAGACATCGAAATATTGGGTATGTTCAGCATAATTACCTATGACTTCATGTATCACATTCGCAGCCCTTGTCTCAAAGTCTTCACACTCATCATCTAATTTATATTTATCACCTATAGGGATATCAACTGAATTCGACGCGCTACCTTTCCTATTTGTAATTACACAACAACCCATTACCGCTGCTTCGCGGGGCATCCTGTCTTTACCCGGGTGATCACCAAAATCTATATATAGCTTGGCGCTAGCCAATAACGCAATAACCTGACTTCTTGCCATGCCGACAATTGGCACAGCATCTATATTTTTCAGCAAAGGCAATAGTTTATATGTTCTCTCAACACCCTTATTCGGATTGTATACAACAATATCCTTTTTTTTAGAGCAATCTACTCCCCTCCCTCTCAATGCATATTCTTCATTCACATAATCACCTAAAGGATGAATAATATTTATACCGTGATTGAGTAGAAACTGTCGAGCATATTCCGACTGATATAAATGACCCGCAAACCTCTTATGGGACTTTGGCGAACTTATATCTTCATATCTCCAAGGTAGGAACATATTCTTAATCGCAAATTTGCATGCTGATGAATTAACATAGTTGTCCACGCTCATCCACCAAACATACACTTTTGCTTTCCTAAACCTGGTTACCAGATAAGTATATATTTCTGGCAAAATAATCACGTCATTTTCACGATCGACCTCCCCATATTTAATCGGCGCACAACGGTATTTTTGATAGTCGTTTGGTATTTTGTGGTTCTTATAAAAGGGGTAATAGCAAATCACCGTACTGCAATTGCAATTTGTTAGCGAATCCACTAGTTGATGTAATAGTTCGATCCCGCCTGTCGTGCCACCACCTGGGCACACCACCACAACTTTACGCATGTTTAGAATTCCAGCTGTATTTTTACAATTTATTGACGTTCTGGCTGATTTAACAATAAATGATTCGTATGCCAGCCACCAAATTGCTTGGGCAGGCCTCTCAACGATACATTACCTTGCTGGTGTAGCAAAAAAGGGGCGCTATTTTTGTACTTGCACACTGTAATTTTCATAGCTTCAGTATACATATTTTGGTGTTAACACGCTCCAGATTTACTACCTGGACTATTTCAATACTGCGGTGATTTCATTGAAATAATTTGTATTTTTTTAAATATAATAACATGAGAAACGCAACCAACAGTTCCGCAAATATTTTTGAAGCCGCCGCTCCAATTGCACCAAAGTACGTCGCCAATGGAAATGTCGCTGTTAGCGACAGAATGCC
>JBGMRO010000632.1:0-2677 GCA_048061555.1 Thiohalomonadales bacterium
GAAATTGGTTTGCGGCAAATAATATCAACCTCGAACAAGAGTTTAGTAGAAATATAGCTCTAAGCCAGCAACCTTCCAGCACTGAGATTTCGGTCATTAAAGAAGAAGTAAGCAAATTACTAACATTAGCGCTAGATGATTATGCACTCGCTAGTGATCTTGACCTCATTAGCACGGCCTTCGATGCTGATGGCAACGGCTTTGATCGATTCCTTGATAACTCAACCGTTACGATTTTAGATGAAAAAGTTACTGTCACGGTAACCAGTTCGGATCAAACCAGTACGACCGTCATTCTAGACGAAGCTAGCCTAGCGGAAGACTTAACTGTTGTAGATCTAATCATGCCAACTACTCCGAGTAGGGTTATCGGTGTAACAGTGGATGACACACGCTTGTTAGTGGTATGGAATGAGTCAACGGATAATATAGGTATCGCGGGTTATAACATCAAGCGAGATGGATATGTAATTGGCAGCTCAGCGTATCCCGAGTTTCTCGACACCGGCTTAACGCTAGGAACTCAGTATTGTTACGAAGTAACCGCTTTTGATGCAGCAGGCAATGAATCCGCGCCTTTTATGCCTGCACCTTGTAAATTTACAAAAAACGTGGTCGATGCACCTCCTTTCTATAATTTACATGCGATACCTCGCGGCAATGCCAATGAGATACGTTGGGATACCAGTACTATTGTAAATCTTAACCTAGTCACAGACTATGAATTGACTCGATTTATTAGAAGCGATCCGGGAAATGTGACCCTTACTGCAAAATTTACGGCTGCTGAACTGCCAGCAGCATTTTTTGATACCGGGGTCGATATGGCCATTGATTATTGTTATGTGTTACGCGCACTTGCTGCCGGCGGGAGCTTAGTTGCTCCGAGTGTTTCTCGTTGCGCCGTGGCCGGAGAAATTTTACCACCTGCACCAAATCTGAATGTCAATGAGACGGCATTTTTATTTGCCGCAGAAAAATATTACATTAAGGAAACAGATGGGTCAGTCGATCTTATTGTGAACCGATATGGAGATCTTTCGCAGCAAGTAATCGTTACCTTGTACGCCAGATCAGGGACGGCGATTTCTGGCGTTGATTTCCTTGAGGAAACAGGTACTAGCAGTGTCGTCTGGAACAGTGCCGATAATCTTCCAAAAACACTCACAGTGAAAATCGTGCTTGATGCGCTCAGCGAAGCAAATGAATATTTATATTTGGATATTCAAGATCAAAATAAAAATTTATTGGATACCACAACGTTGGTTATTTTAGATTAGTTATTTTGACTAAGTTTTTTAGGCCAATAACACTAAGTTAATAACCTTAGGTCATTTTGCGCAACAATGATGGCAGTAGACTTTATATCACAATGTTTGAAGGTAATAGATCACTATATAAGTTTGACGCAGCGCCGATAAATTAGCAATAAGTTCTACAACTATCGGAAGCTCTAGAGCCGTGAAGACAGATAGAACGGGCTCTAAAGTGTAAATCCTAACAATAAAAACCTAGCAACATAAAAAAACAACATCTACCTGGAAAAAATGCCAGGAATGGGTGTTCGTCTTCACCGGAATACGCAGCCGTCATTTAGCATTTGTAAGACTATTATGTAATTTTAGCAATTAGCTGCCGCTCGGAAAAGTTTTGAATAGTGGTTTATTGTCATTATTTATCACTCAATGAAAAAATACCTTGTTCTGCATTTTCTATCAACAAGTCAATTAATTTTCGTTTTGCTGTGCTGAGTAGATGTCGACTTGGATACACGACAGATACTGGCAGCGGGTCGGAGATGAATTCCTCCAATAGAAGTATCAAGTCACCTTTATCTACTGGGTCGCAGATAACATATGTTGGTAGAAAAGCAATTCCAAGTCCCGAACTTGCAAATGTTTGCAACAGCATGTCGTCATTGGCTATGCATCGCCCGTCGACCTTTACAGAAAATTTGCGCCCGCCTTCCCGAAACCCCCAACGACGTGGCGACTTGGTGAGCGTGTTAATGATGCAGCTGTGAGTCACCAGGTCTTTTGGATGCTGAGGTGCCCCATAGTTTTCAATATATTTTGGGCTCGCAACAACAGACAACGAAAATTTCCCAACTGCACGGGCCACCATGTTGGAATCCTCGAGCTCACCGACACGTAACGCCAGATCATAACCTTCTTCGATCAGGTTGATTTCTCGATTTACCATGGTTGTCGATATGCTGATATAAGGGTGTTGTTGCATGTATGCGTTAAGCGTATCGGCAAGAAACTGCGGCCCAAAGATTGAAGGGGCGGTTAGGCGAATATGTTCTTCACTATTCTGATCTTCGAATGCCTTTCCTTTAAGCTCACGAACTCCCTGGCTGATTGCATCCATTTTTTGAAGATATCGCTTACCCTCTTCGGTCAAGCTGATTGATCGAGTGGTTCTTTGCAGTAATCTGACGCTAAGGTACTTTTCCAATTCGCTAATTTGTCGGCTGACGGCAGATGGAACAAGATTCAGCTTATTCGCAGCCTGACTAAAGCTCATCTGCTTACAGACCTCCCGGAAAACTTCTATAGATTTGATTATATCCATTATTCACTTATTCTGACTTAAGAATTTATTTATTGATTATTTATCATTATAAGTGATAGGTCTAGTATTTATTTCAACACAAACGTAATGGCTAGATAAC
>JBGMRO010000633.1:0-2673 GCA_048061555.1 Thiohalomonadales bacterium
CAACGGTAACCCAATAATAGAGAACAAATACGCGACCGCTGACAGCGAAACGGACAATGGCGTCGTTTCGTTCTCGTTCGGAAGCGGATATGAGATGCTATCTCGTAGTGGCCTGACAATGAATTTAATCGGCAATCTAGACTATATTCAGTCAGGTATCGATGGTTATCAGGAGACCGGTGCACCGGGTTACAATTTAACCATTGAAAAGCGTGAAGAATCAAAATTTACCTCTACTATAAATATAAGTTCGACCTACGCTATTAGTCAGCGCAATGGAATTTTGATACCGCAGTTCGATCTGGCGTGGAAACACGAATTTGTCGACGACACTAATACCATTGCAGGTGCCTTTGTCAGTGACCCGGTGAATACCGGTTTTTCATTCGATACGCTTTCACCCGATACCGATTACTTCAAGGCTCGCCTGGGTATACAATATCTAATACCCGGCGGTAACACGGGTTTTGCCTCCTATGAGCGGACCTTTGCTCGTTCAAATTATGAGGACTATAATATATCGGTAGGCATGCGAGGGGAATTTTGATGTTGCACCTAAGAATGACTTATTCCTAGCTTAATCGGCATTTCTTTCGGCATTCCTTTCGGCATTGATCTCGTCTGATATTTTTTGGGTCTCCTCGGGCCAACGACTTTTTATATACGCCAATACCGCCCAGATATCGGCATCCTTTAGGGTCCCTTGCCAGGCGGGCATATCGCTTTTATAGTCTTTGGGTGCATAGGGCGGCACGAGTCCGTATTTGGTGATGCCAAACAATAATTCTTCATCATGATGCCAGGTATGCCCTGTCTCGTCATGGGGTGGTGCAGGCAAGCGTCCGTTTTCCTTGCGCCGTCTCCAGTCCTTTTGGCCTTTTAGATCTTTGCCATGGCAGAAGGCACAAAACCGGTCATAAACCCGTTTCCCACGTTTTACCTGTTCACTATTTTTTTCATCGGCCTTTAGATGCAACGCAGCCGCAAATACATTTGTTGATAGCCAAGTCGCCGCTAACAAAGAGACCGCCACACCAGCAAAGATCCACACAATAGATCGATTGTTGTGTTTTTGTCTACTAAGACTCATTTAATAACCTAATCTAGTGCCCTACGACTAAAAAAAACACTAAAACAAACCCTTGTCTTTCTGAATCCAACGAATATAGGGAATTATCGCATCCAGTTCTTTCACAGTAATCCCTTTGACCGGTGGCATGTTACCAAATCGCCAATGATGTGCCGTTACCCCTTTCAATGCTGCCCGATAGAACGCGCTATCGCCATGGTGTGATGGTTTGTAAAATGCGTGTAAAAATGGCGGGCCTTTTTTAGTACCCAGCAAGTCCCTACCGTGACATCCCGAGCAATTTTTATTAAATAATTCCAAACCTTTTGAGAGCGTAAATGGTACGCCTGTTTTATCTGTTGCAGTTGAAATCTCTGCATAGGTAATAGCGCAGACGGTTAGGACAAATAGGAATAAAGACAAAATATATTTTGGTTGTTGACGATAGATGAGCATAAAATATTACCTAAATGACATTAAACATATTGATGGAATAAGACCGCCAAAGAAGAAATGGAACCGGTGAGTATTCTGTTCGAGTCCGTGGTTCGAGTCTAAGGTGCGGCTCGGTATGAAACCCTAACATAGTCTCGTTCATTGAGAAATATGGATCTTGAGATAAACCCTAAACACCGATACGAACAAGAATGCACACACTATACCGAATACAGTGGTGGTCAGAGATCTCCTCTACTACAAGCTAACCACATCAAGTCTCACCATCGCTGTCTCGGTATTTTCTGGTATTATTTCCATGACTTCATCCACTCCAGGGTCAATGTTCACCTCATCTGCTCCCTTCTCACGGTAATATACCAACTCCTCCGCTGCTTTTAGGCTGACATTCAGATTAATATCTTTTTGTTCTGCCTCAAGTTGGTATTTTGCGACGCCAATGATCTTGGTTTGCGTTTCATCTAATTTTAACTCTCTTAAGATCGGTTTTAGACCTGCGGCAATGTATCGATTGGGAACCTTGCCTATACTAAACCCCATTAGGGACTTCATCACCTTCCCAAAAAGACCAAGGTCCGTGACTATCGCAAGTTCGAGACTGAAAAACGAAATACCACGTCGCTGCTCTTTAAAGAGGATGCGATCCATATAACTTAATTCTGAAAAAACCTTATTATAGTTATTAGTGAGAGAATTCAAGGGAATCACCGAGCTTACCCAGGCTACGTTTTCACGCGGGTGGTGCCAGGAAATCGATAACAATCCATCAATAGACTCTCCACCGTTAACATTGTCGTCTATTAAAACCTGCCCTATAAAAATTTCGAGAACATCGGTAGAGCTCATTAATTGCATCCTTAACCAAATTAAGTCAAAAATGATATACTAACCTAATCCGATCGAGGACTCACTACCCGTAATTTATAGCGCCCTCACTAGCTGATTAAATATTAAACAATCTAATGTTATGGTTATTTTTTACGTGGACTCGCCCATCCACGAATATTTATCCACCGAGTTATCCACAGATATTGTCGATAATTGTGGAACCAGCTCAATAACGTTTCACGGAAGCTCATACGCTGCCTGGAATAAAAAAATCAATTATGTTGAATTTCCTGCAAAAGACATTGTGTCGACAAA
The DNA here is from genome assembly GCA_048061555.1 of Thiohalomonadales bacterium. GTDB lineage: Bacteria > Pseudomonadota > Gammaproteobacteria > SZUA-152 > SZUA-152 > JBGMRO01. Next base: position 2,669 of record JBGMRO010000633.1, read on the forward strand.
AAAAT
>JBGMRO010000634.1:0-2671 GCA_048061555.1 Thiohalomonadales bacterium
TATTCGGGTTACAACATCCCACCCTATTACGATTCCATGTGTGCAAAATTGATTGTTTGGGCCTTAGACTGGGATCAATTACTGCAACGAGCGGCACGTGCCCTCAACGATATCCGAGTCTACGGTGTCAAGACGACCATCCCCTATCAATTGGAAATACTAAAGTGCAAAGATTTCAGGTCGGGAAATTTCAATACCAGCTTTGTACAAGATCACCCAGAGCTCGTTAATTATTCGCCGAAGCGCTACTCTGAGCATATCGCCTCCGCGATTGCAGCGGCCGTTGCGGCTCATATGGGCAACTAGTACTCGCCCAAATGAGGCTTTCACTACTCGACCCTATTTCTGTCATTTTTGTTATCGCTATGCAAAGCACTTAACTTATAAAAACACCGCAGGAAAAATGAATGTCTAAAGTCTATTTTACGGATACCATTTTACGTGACGCACACCAATCTCTAATCGCGACTCGTCTACGCACCGAAGATATGCTACCCATTTGCGAACAATTGGATAACATCGGTTATTGGTCCTTGGAGTGCTGGGGCGGCGCCACATTTGACGCCTGTATTCGATTCTTGAAGGAAGATGCCTGGGAGCGCCTACGCCAATTAAAGGCCGCGTTACCCAATACACCCTTACAGATGCTGTTACGCGGCCAAAACTTATTGGGATATCGACACTACTCTGATGATGTATGTGCAGCGTTTATAAAACAAGCCGCCGCCAATGGGATCGATATATTTCGAATATTTGACGCACTCAATGATAGTCGTAATTTAAAGACCTGCATCGAAACAGTAAAAAAAGAAAATAAACACGCGCAGGCAGCGATCTGTTATACCACTAGCCCCGTACATGGAATTAAACAGTTCGTTAAGTTGGCGCAAGAATTCGAACGTATGGGCGTCGATAGTATCGTCATAAAAGATATGGCCGGACTGCTGACCCCGGCGGCCACCAGCGAACTCGTGCACGCGCTAGTCGACACGCTTCAAGTACCGATACATTTGCATTGCCATGCCACAGCGGGACTCGCCAGTCTGTGTCAGATGAAGGCCATAGAGCAAGGTTGTCGACATATCGACACCGCGATCTCGTCTTTTTCGGGCGGCACGAGTCACCCGGCCACCGAAAGCATGGTAGCGGCATTAAAAGACACGCCCTATGATAGTCAGCTCGATTTAGAAGCGCTACAAGAAATTGGCTTGTACTTCTATGGAGTACGGAAAAAATACCATCAGTTTGAAAGCGAATTCACCTGTGTTGATACCCGCGTGCAAATCAATCAAGTGCCTGGCGGAATGATCTCCAATCTTTCTAACCAGCTGCGTGATCAGGGTGAACTCAGCCGCATGAATCAAGTCATGAATGAAATCCCCAAGGTCAGGGCCGACCTAGGTTACCCACCACTGGTCACACCTACGTCGCAAATTGTAGGTACGCAAGCGGTATTTAATGTCCTCACGGAAAAACCCTATCAAACCATTACGAATGAAGTTAAACTTTATTTACAGGGCCGATATGGCAAGCCGCCTGGCAAGGTCAGCAAAAAATTACAGACACAGGCGATCGGCAATGAAGATATAATAGACTGCAGACCTGCAGATTTACTTGATCCAGAAATGAGCAGACTGACCAAGGAGATCGGTGACCATGCGAAAAATGTAGAAGATGTCTTAATTTTTGCCATGTTTCCTGAGGTCGGACGAGATTTTCTAGTGCAACGCGCCGAAGGCACACTTCAACCTGAAGAGCTACTTCCCCCCGAACACGAAAATCAGCCACAATATTGTGTCGCAGCAACAGAATTCAATGTAACCCTACACGGCGAAGACTACCATATAAAAGTTAACGGAACTGGGCACAAAGCGCAGCAAAAAAGAGCCTTTTATATCAATGTCGATGGTGTCCCCGAAGAAATCATCGTAGAAACTTTAGATGAAATTATCGCCATTAACGACCCAACGGGTAGTGCCATCAAATCGGCCACGGGAAGTAGCCGGCCCAAGGGCGAAAAACTCGGCGATGTGATGACGACCATGCCGGGCACCGTGGTCGATATTCTTGTCGCAGTGGGTGATAGCGTGAGTGCAGGCGATCCTGTGCTCGTCACCGAGGCCATGAAAATGGAGACAGAAATTCAAGCACCCATCTCAGGCGACATCATTGCAATCAATGTGAGTAAGGGTGACGCCGTCAATCCAGACGAGGCCCTAATACAGATCGAATGACCCTAGATAAGTGCCCATCCACAAACGGTCTATTTCTCCGATATCGGCGTTGCGTCGATTAATAGTAATTCTTGATCTGGATTTGTATAACATAGGTTTATACCGAAGTACGAAATAAGAAATTTTTATGTCCAAAAAGGTTTTCAGCAATCAATAAAAATGGTAAATTTGGGGCTGTTGCTGGGCCTACGATACGTCCTAACGATGGTTTTGTACTTACCACAACAGGTTGATAGTAGCGATTGATCCATAATTGCACTTTACGGGTTCAAAAGTTTAGCGTTCCCGTAAGTGAATATCCTTAGTTTTACCCTCAGGTGTATCCTCGATAGTACCCTCTATAAAGGGAAAAAAGACCCGGAATAGGGAGCACAAACCCAGGACGCAACCAACAATATCTATATATATAAAACATATACAATAGAATTGTTACGGAT
>JBGMRO010000635.1:0-2661 GCA_048061555.1 Thiohalomonadales bacterium
ATCCCACGTATCTATTTATCAAAGAAGGCCGCAACGGTGTCGTCAGCGTTTCCACTTATGATCAAAAAATTTATTTATTGCGCAAGAATAATCTGACCGAGTCTACCATATACCCACCCGAGATATTTAGCTGGCGCGCAGAGACCTTGTTGGCGCTAATGCCTTATTTCCTACAGCGTGAATCAAAAAATGCCTTTATCGTCGGGCTAGGTGCAGGCACGACCCTAACGGCGGCGACCTTAGTCCCGTTAAAAAGCATCGATTTGCTGGAAATGGACCCGGTTATAGAAGAGGCGAGTTATTATTTATACCCCAACGGAATTAGTGCCTTGCGAGACCCCAGAGTCAACTACCAGATTGACGATGCCCGACATCGATTGTTGCTGGACGACAAATCCTATGACATGATAATTTCACAGCCATCCCACCCCTGGTTATCGGGTAACGCGCACCTGTTTACTGAGGAATATTTTCGTATAGTCAAATCACGTCTCAATGACAAAGGCATTTTCTCTGTCTGGTTAAACTTATTTAATATGGACGCCACAACCTTAAAGGCAATATTCCGCGCACTCTATAACGTCTTTCCACATGGTATAAATTTCAAGATTCAAGAGGAGGGCAGCATGTTATTACTGGCCTCTAAACAAGCGATTATTTTTGATGCAGACAGCATTAATAAAAAGATACGATCACCCGCCATCACCGAGGTATTATCGAAGTGGAACATCAGAAATGCATACGACCTGCTGCAGTATTTTAGCTTGTCCCGCCAAGAAGCCGATGATGCCGCAATATCCAGCAGAGCCAATACAGATTACAATCTCATCTCGGAGGTTCGACTCGCCACTATACGCCAGTTTCCAGACGCTGAAGAAAACCCATTAAGGCTGCTGCGTGACAATTTTACATTTGATATTACTCACTATTTACCCGTAGCAAATAGGCGACAAGCCTTGCTTGATATGCACGACTATTTTTCTCGTCGCGGAGATCGCTATCGACAATCACTGCTGCTTAAGCAGATAGAAACACTACCCTAGCTTTTTTAGTCAGTGCCCGTCTATAAACGGTCTATTTAGTCAATCTCGCCACCGCACTCGATGAAAATTTTCTGTCATAAATAATAATTCAACACCCGTCCCCTTACCCTTACGACTAATTATTGATCAAGGTGTATGGTTTTGTCTCAATTTATGATCTTGAGACTGTACCGGCTAAGGGTGAGCTTGTTGCCCAGTTGTAGAGTGAATCCGGTGAGTTCGCTATCTATATAGGGGCGAATGAATTCGCCGTGGCATTCGGCTATAAAATTGGATCGACTTTTCATCAGAGTAATGATAACTTGCGTTGATGTGTACATAAATTTTCAGCAACTACTCACGCAGAACTAGTAGGGCTACTTCTCTGCGTTCAAAAATGATCATTTACGCGTGTAAACACATATTTTTCACCTTGATCTGAAGCGTTGGCGGGATTGCCTGAGCAGTTACATTTACCAAATCATAGGAAATTTCCACTTAGGCCGGAATTGCGATCATTCAGTGATCAGTCTTTCCCCACCCCGCATTCAGGCTGTGGCTGAGCAGTCCTAGTATGACCAGGTTCTGTATGAGATAGATAAAGGCGTAGAGAGGTGACGATGACGGGTTAGGCGATAGTTGCCCGGAGTTCGAGCTGAGCGCTTTCTTGCTTCATTTCTTCGTTTTTTAGCGTAATATTACCCACAGATTCTGCTGAAGAGCCTATAGTCTAAGATTAAAACATGATGCGAGCCGTTTTTCGGCAGCGCAGTAAGTTACTCGCTGGAGTTATTTATGGAACAGATTGTTAATATACATATTGAGAAGTTACCCGAGGGCGTTTACTTAGCAACCTCTGATGAGATTCCCGGTTTAGTGGCACAAGGTCGCACCGTGACCGAAACCTTGGAGATCGCCAGGGATGTAGCAAAAAAACTATTGGAAGCGCAAACCGAACGCCAAGATCAACCGACGCTCAAGGAAACCGGTGATTCCTTTGATTACCCGCTTGTGGTCAGCGGCTAAATGGGAAGACTCGCAGGATTTTGTTATCGGCAAATTGTTAAACGATTAAAAAAGTTTGGTTTTGAGTTTGACCGCCAAGCCGCCGGTAGCCACGAGATTTGGTTTAATTCTGAGACAAACCGTTACACCACCATTCCTAACCATCTCCTGGCGATATGCCTGAAGGCACACTCCGAGCCATTCTTAAACAAGCTAATGTTACACCTCAGGATTTTTTGAATCGGTAAAACTAAAAAACCAGCTTACGCTGAATTTTTTGATTTAAGAAGCACCTATATTAGAATCAATTGATCTCTGACACCGTTATTTCACCGTTATTTCTTTTTTTTATTGTCGGAAGATCACTAATGCCGCAGGTACGAATGGTAATGAAATAACGTCTTGCTGGGCTGATTTACCCATGGAAGTATAGAGTCAAATCTCTACTGTATGTTGATTTTCATATTTTATTTACTATAAGTACTGACTTGCCCATTTTTTTTCTAATACCGGTTTTTTTAAACAATCTATTTTGATACCAAAATGGGTTGTCTAAGACCAATAATCAGAGCATTTTTGACAGTTTTTTACATTATTTCAATTGCTTAGCTTGGTCCGCCCCCGATTTTCCTTC
>JBGMRO010000636.1:0-2654 GCA_048061555.1 Thiohalomonadales bacterium
GATGCTTTTTTGAGCGAACTGCCTACCCTTTTAAAAAGCTGATAGTTCTGTTCTAAATTACAAAATTTAAAAAATCACTCGACTGATTTTTTTCAACGTTAACAGGAGTGCAGCATGCATACAGTGGCACAAAAGAAATATTGTGCGAGCGCTGCAGAAAGAGCTAGACATTCTGCGCAAGTCCCACAAGTTTCAATTATGTTTCGGTTGTACGAAGATGTTACGAATGTATTTAAAAATGACCCCGCCGCCAGAAACTTGCTGGATGTGTTGACCACTTACCCCGGCTTACATGCGATCGTATTTCATCGTATTAACCATTGGTTATGGCAGCATAAATTGAAGTGGATCTCTCGTCTATCTTCCACCTTGACCCGCTGGTTAACGGGCATTGAAATTCATCCGGGCGCACGAATCGGGCGGCGTTTTTTTATCGATCATGGTATGGGCGTGGTGATCGGTGAAACGGCGGAGATCGGTGACGATGTATTATTGTTTCACGGTGTCACGCTTGGTGGCATTTCTTCCAACAAAGGGAAGAGACACCCGACCGTGGGAAATAACGTTACGATTGGCGCAGGTGCAAAAATTTTGGGGCCGGTAACACTCGGCAACTGCATTAAAGTTGGTGCCAATGCAGTTGTTCTAAAAGATGTGCCCAGTGCCTCGACGGTAGTTGGAATTCCCGGGCGAATCATCAATCACCGACATGTTACGAATTACTGTGGAATTGCAAACAATGTTGTCGAGATAGAAACTGCACAGAAAATGCAGTGAAGCGCATAAACAGGAGATGAACAAATTTTTTATTCCTTATCACTAAAAATACTAGGTGCATCAATAGCTTGCGTGGACTTTTGTGATCCAACTGATTAATCTAGGTTCTAACTAGTGCGAAGATTTCATTCCTCTCAATCGTGATAACCCCGTGATTGAGCGTAATTAAAAAGCGGTCGAAGTCTTACAAATTGAAGGAACACATATGAAACTGAATGAGCAAACGCAACAAGTGACAGAGGCATTTATCGCCGCACAAACAGAAGAAGTAAAAAAGGATATTATGGATGCCTTTGAGGCATTAGCTCAGTCTGAAGTCGCAAAAAATGCCTTAAATACAGGGGAAAAGGCAATCGATTTCACCTTGAGTAATGCAACCGGCGTAAAAATTTCTCTCTCAACACTTCTGGACAAGGGTCCGGTGGTATTGAGTTTTTATCGTGGTGGCTGGTGCCCCTTTTGCAATCTAGAATTTAAGGCGTTGCATGACAAACTGCCTCGTATGAAGGAGCTGGGAGCTACACTAATCGGTGTATCGCCTGAAACCCCCGACACCTCTACAATCACCGTCGAAAATCATAAGCTGGAGTTTGAGGTACTCAGTGACATCGGCAACAAAATTGCGGACGCCTATGGGCTAGTGATGACGCTCAGCGAAAGTATGCGCCCACACTATCAAGAATGGGGTTTTGATCTACCAAAATTTAATGGTGATGATAGCTATCAATTGCCCGTACCGGCCACCTATATCATTGATTCAAACGGGGTCGTCACGGCTTGTTTTATCAACAAGGACTATACTCAACGTATGGAGCCAGACGATATTATTTTAGCTTTGGAGTCACTGCAAACACAAACAGTCTCATCTTAAAAAATAAAGCGGTATCCTGTGCGGATAGCCTCATATCCGCACAAAAGCGCCGCACTAAGCCTTCTATTCTAAAGAACGGGGTGCTCCGAAGACTAATTGGTGTAACTCATCTAATTCGACCAGGAGTGAATCGGGAATATCTGTTCCGTGTGAACCTGAAAACGAATTGACTACGTTCTCGTTGTATTGTTCATAACACTTTTTAGCATACGGATCTGTGGTATATTCACGCATACACTGTTTTAGGTAAAGATCTGCGAGCGAGTAATAATAACTAGTATCCGTAAGCGAACTCGCGATCGATAACCAATAGAGTAATGCAGGAATCTGTTTTTTAGTTGCTGTAGTACTAAGATAGCGGTACATGCGGCCTTTAAGCCATAAATGGTATTCTATTTTTGAAAATGTCTGGTTGGGCAATAAGTACTTATTGACATCAGCTTCAATGCGAGAATAGGTAATCGGCAAATTTTTTTCGACTGCTTTTTCAATTAACTTCAGTCCCGAAACCCATTTTTCCAGTGTTTTTCTCACATAGGTACTGAACTTATCGTTTTTTAGATAGCGTTCAATGGCTTCAATGGCTTTTCTAGGTTCGTTGTAAATTTGCACATAAATCGTCAGAACATTTCTTAAGGCACTTAGTTGATATTTTTCCTGTTGGTGTGATGTCAGTGAGTCAAAATATCGAGAATAATATTGCACCGCAGCGCTATAGTCTCTAGTGATGAAATTAAATTCTGCAAATTCGAAATCATTGCTAAACTCCCCTCTCGTTACACCACCAAACAAGGTTCGTTGGGCCCTGTCTTGCGTATGGCATGACGCGCATATACCACCGGTGGATCTCATCATACTTTTAAAATGGTTAAAATGGCCCTCATTGTAAATTTCTATCAATTTTTCAACATGTTTTTTAATAATTTTATACGATACTTGATACGTAACACTCTTATTCTGAAAATGAGGGGCGGCATCACTTAACGCAGATTGAATACTAGATAGC
>JBGMRO010000637.1:0-2650 GCA_048061555.1 Thiohalomonadales bacterium
GTATTTTCAGCTTTTGCGACACCGGCCAGCGTGGACCGGTTCGGTAGGCATCTTTCGGGGTGGAATAATGCTTCCCGGCAATGCCTTTCGTTTCCAGCACGACCTCCTGTTTGCCTCCTTCGCGCACGATAATCATATCGAATTGTTTCGCAGTAGTACTAACGTGCAAGTTGACAGTTTCGCCCGGCGCATAGGAGGTGCGGTCGGTATAGCCCCAGACCTCGAGCTTGCGGGTATCCGCTGCGGGAAATTCAAACCACGAATGCTTGGCTGTCGAAAAACCCTGACCGCGAAATTCCGCCACCCCGATTCTACTATTCCTGTCCAAACCCTCAGCCGACACACTGCTGACAACTCCGATGACTACAGTGAATAACATCAAAAACGAAAAGGGCGACATTAATTTTTTATATCTGTGCATGGTAAACTCCTTTTTTTATTACTTTATTAATCAGCGGGCCTTATCGGGCTCTATTTCTTTGCTGTTTTATACTTAAAAAAAGCTATATCCAGCAACTAATGTCAAAATATCATAACGGGCACGATTGGCCAGCGTGGAGGTTTCAATGTCTCGGCTATAGAAAGTATAACCAAAAGCACCGTCCCAATGTTGATCGAACTGGTAGGAAAAAAGCAGGCTACCGTCTACTTGTTTATCTTCAGATAGTGATATTGCCGAGACATCCGCCGCAAATGACCACTTACGGGAGATTTCATAATCCAGGCCTAGATTGAGCAACGGCAACCACATTTTGTCATCAATTTTCTCTAACAAGGCGGGACCCTCGGTGGTATACAGCTCCAATACCGTGCGCGTATAGATCAGCGACGCACCGACTCGAAATTCGAATGAGGCAACTTTCGCAAAATCGTAGTCATAGGCCACTCGTACTTCAGTCATTCGATAGGCAGAGCGAATTTCTATGTTCGCGGGAAATACAGTGCCGTTGAAATTTACCGTTTCAGAAAATCGACCAAAATCTCGTGCTTCATAAGGTGAGAGTGATAAGGCAAGCGTATGCTGATCACCTAAAAACCATGAAATAGCAGGGACCGCTGTCGTCTGCGGATTGGTGGTACCTTCGAAGTCAGCTAAGTCAAATGGCGTACCCCCTTGAAACGGAGCAGTAAAACTATTCTGAGCCATGTAGGCCGGCCCAAATCCCAAAGAGAAGCGATATTTCGGGGCTCCATCTATCGATCGAGACCGCAGCTTTGGCTTTTTATCAGTCACCGTTAAAGAAATTCCGGTGCTATCACCGGATGCTGTAGGGGTAATGGTAATGTTTGAATCGTAGGGGCTAACCCAAAATAGGTTACTAAAAAACGCCAAACTCGCACCAGCAATGACGTCGTCCACGTTATGTGCATCCGCATCCACGCGGCTGTATGCTGTGACTACCGCTGCGGTATACGCAGGAATACCCCACCACATTCCGTAACGTGTATTTAAAAATGTCGCTCCTATAAATGCTCCATTTGTATGCCCCGACGGGAAAGACGTTTTTGACGAGGATGCATTCGGGCGCGTTTTTTTAAATATCCCCTTGCCAAGCGTGCCAATGGTTAATGCAGTGGCACCATGTTTATAAAACTGCATGCGACCTTCTTTATCGCCGTATATAAAAGTCGAACCCCAAGCCGTAAGTGGCAAGGCAAACTGCATGATATCGCCGAATTCTTCTAACTTGTTTTCGCTCGCTATGACAGCGTTTGTAAAAAATATTGACAAAAAGCAGAAGCCGATAGTTTTGTTTATTGTCGCCTGTCTTGACATGCTATAACTCCTGTAATTTTTTTTATATCCTTAGCATTAATGAAAGTTATTGAGCGCTCTCTATGTCCATCCCTTGCCTATATTTGTATCACCCTCTGAAATAAGTGGATACGCCGCGAACTATACAAGACAATAAGCAATCCAAACTACCCAAATACTGAATAACAAAGATTAATATGAGTTTTCTATTAGAAAGGAATATTGCGCAGTAGCAAGAATTGCCGTGAGGTTGCGAGTTTTTTACTGCCCGCTGATGAAATTGGTGCATCCACACCAATTGCTAGTGACGCATGCTCCACCCGCAGACCTTATGTTTGCAGAATATCTATAAATGGTTAACTCTGGAAGTTCAAGGGAGATGACTTATTCAGTTAGTTTTCCCTGTGAATACTATAAAATACGCGAATGCCTATCAGGCAAAATCTCAGGTATTTTCTCATAGGTTTATTCTACTTCATGGGGTAGGATTATTGTTAGCCAGTCAATATAATGATAACTCTCGTGTATAACACTAACCATCCTGCGATTTGCATTAACGTCGTCACCACTCTATAGTATTTTTTATTACCGCAAAACGGCTTCAACCCCGTTTATATTATAGTGTGGTTAAGCAATGCTTCATTGCTGCCTAGCCGTTCGCCGCTTTTTCCAATACGTCTGACGCCCATTGGTTAATACTTTTCCCTTTAATTTGGGAAGCAATAGCGACAGCGGCGTGTATTTGTGGATCAACTCTTAGCATTAATTTACCGGAATAGGGTTTCTGTGGGTTATCGCCGAATTTTTCACATGATACAAGATAATGGTCGATAGATTCTGCAAAACGTTTTTCCAATTCGTCTACTGTGGTGCCATCAAAACAAATAATGTCTT
>JBGMRO010000638.1:0-2650 GCA_048061555.1 Thiohalomonadales bacterium
TGGTCTTGAACTCATTTATTTGACTTCCGGGTGTGCCACCACAGGCGTAGTGTTCCTTGGGGGCGAAAAATGCCACCGTGCTATACCCCCAATAGTTGCGTAACTGCTCTCCAGTGGCCGGGTTCCGCACTGTCAGTTCGTTTTCGAAAAAGTCCTGAATGGGTAACAACTCGATAGCCGTAATGCCGAGTTCTTTTAAGTATGGTAGCTTTTCTGTGAGTCCTCGGAACGTACCGGCGTGCGATACGGCAGAGGAAGGATCTACCGTAAGTCCGCGCACATGCGTCTCGTAGATAATGGTATCGGCCCACGCTAGTCGTGGCGCCTGTACGCCTTGCCAATCGAAGTTGCACGCGGGTACTAGACATTTCGCCATCGCATCGGCATCAGTTTGAGTCAAATCCCCGCTAGGCTCGCCATCACACAGACGGCCAAAATTCCAACATTCGGTACCCGCTAGTGCGACCGCGTATGGATCAAGTAGTATTTTCTGCGAATTAAAACGATGCCCCTGCGCTGGTTCGTCCGGGCCATCCACCTGCCAGGCATAGAGGCAACCCGGCCGGAGATCCTCTATCCAGATGTGCCAGATATCCCCTGTTTTGTTTTGTTCAATATCCAATAGGATGCTACGCGACGAAACCGCATCTGTCGCCTTGTCGAAAAGGAGCAAACTAACGCTAGTCGCATGTCGACTAAACAAGGAAAAATTAATCCCGTTGTCTTGTAGCTGTGCGCCAAGCGGTAAGGGTGTATTGGGTCTTGTCTGCATCAGGTTGCCCTATTCTTGAAAAAATAATTGCCTGTTAGGCGTATTGCAGCCTAAGCTGGCTGCCAAAAAATATTGTTCACTAGGTTAAGGGAGTATATAGTAAAAATGGTCAATAATTCGTTAATACCGTTCATAAGCACCGAGCAAATGATTGAGGTTGATAGCGGCGTTCCGCCGGGTCTATACGCCAGGCCGCCATTAAAGCTCGAGATACAGGCTTTGTTCGCCCAGGAGGAAATATTACGTATCTGGTGGATGGATATTACAACGTCATTCTGAGATAATTTGACTCACATTCGATTAAATATTAAGTTGCAATGATTCTAGCTTTAAACATTTATGGTTAATTAACGACAGATTACTTCAGCACTCATTTACACTATAAGCTGTGAAACTTGAGTAATAAAAACAGTTACACCGGATATATTATGTCGCTATCAAGCGCGAAACTACAAAAATTATTTAGCAAGGCGGTTAAAAAACACAAAGCTGGCAAACACCGCGAAGCCGAGTCGCTTTACAAAAAGATATTGCAGGACAATCAGTCGCATGCTGATTCTAATTGTATGCTGGGAACACTGTATGCCGAAGGCGGTAATACGAACTCCGCCCTGAAGTATTTGTTACTCGCCAATAACCTTCGTGATGACTGGTATTTAGTAAAAAATAATCTGGGTAATGTGTACAAAATGCGCGGTGACTATGAACTCGCACATAGCTACTATCAGCAAGCCATCAACCTCGCGCCAGAAAACATCGCTGCGTATAATAATCTTGCTATCGTCTGTAAACGCCAACAAAAAATTGGTGCGGCAATCGACCTCTATCGCAAGGCGATAAGTCTAAAGTCTGATTTTCTCGAAGCACACTATAATTTGGGAAAGTTATACAGTGATGCCGACGACAGACCGAATGCCTACGCTTGTTACCAACGAGTATTGGAAATTGATGAAAATTATGCCCCCGCATACAATCAACTGGGTGACTACTATCGAGCCGAGCAGGACCATGGAAAGGCCATAGATTGTTATCAATCCTGTCTGCAGTTGCTTGAGATAGACCATCTTGGGGTGGGTATTAAGCTCGCTTTACTCAATGAAGGTAAAATACCCGAACGTAGTCCCGCTCATCTTATTGTCGATAGTTATGAATCAAAGGCATCGACTTGGGATAGCGATGTCAAACGCGCGACTATGGAATTTTTGGGTCCGCAAATAATCAAAGAGGAACTGGATGCGCTATACACGGATCAGGCGAGCCCCACAGAATTGCGTATTCTAGATTTAGGCTGTGGTACCGGTCTATGTGGTGATTACTTAGCGCCACTTTCGAACCAGTTAGACGGCGTAGATCTATCTCCGCATATGCTACGAATCGCTGAGCAAAAGGGCCAGTATACGCATCTGTATTGTGAAGAAATTGAAGCCTATCTACAAGCCTGCAATACAAAATACGAACTCATAACGGCATCTGGCGTGATGATATTTTTTGGCGATCTGAACGGTATTCACATAAAGATCCGTGACTGTCTAACCGCAGGGGGCCTGTTTGTGTTCACGACCTACTTCAGTCATGACGACGATATTAACATACGCAATAACCTACATTTTTCACATAGTGAACGGCATCTGCGCCGATGTGCCCAGCAAAACTCACTAGAAATTATGTCAATACGTGAGGTGGTGCATGAATATGATTTTGGTGCAGCACAAAAGGGTTTTGTAGTCGCTCTTAAAAGGCATTAAGTCACGTAATATTGAGATGTTAGACAATGGGGAATTACATAACTAGTGTGTATCCATAAACGAGAATATTTTTTCAAAATCGGCTGCTCCAATGCATCCGTGCATTCGCAGCATAAGGCCGTCCATGGCCAAA
>JBGMRO010000639.1:0-2650 GCA_048061555.1 Thiohalomonadales bacterium
TCCGAAACAAGGATCCACGAGATGTCAGATTTAAATCAGCGTCGAGCCATTATTAAATTTTACAATCCCGGCGCAGACGCAGTATCCCTAATTGTCGAGGGATACCGTGACCCTTGGCCGATGAATAAGGACAAAAACGGTCAGTGGTCGACCCGACTTCACCTGCCCTTTCGTGACTTAAACGGTCGGGCCTATCACTTCGAGGTCACTCATAATGGCAGCACCACAGCGATTAGCGACCCCTTGGCACAACGGACTAAGCGCATCGACCATCATTTACGCTCTTTCTTCAGCGAGCTGAGCTATTCCTGGAAACAATGCCATTATCGCACACCCGCCTTCCAAGACATCATCATCTACGAAACCCATATGCCCGCGTTGAGTCGTCACTCCAGTGCCCAAGTCGAACACCAAAGCCATCGCGGAACCTATGTCGGTGCGCGTGCTCTAGAAATACTAAGACACTTGCAAAAACTCAACGTTGCGGTTGAATTTTTGCCGCTACACGCGAGCGATGAGTTGCTGGGTGCAGACTGGGGTTATTTTTCCACTTCATTCAACGCCATGCGCGAAAACTACGCACTCGATGAAAACCAGACCAATCATGAAGTCATGGAATTGATCGATGCCCTACATTGCCAGGGCCTACCGGTATTGTTGGACGTCGTCTATAACCACGGAGGTGAACTGCTAGTCAAGGCCTGGGGTAAAGATATCGTCTACCGAAAATTCGACAATGGAGATTTCTGCGAAGGCTCTGGTTGCGGTCCCACAATACACACTGAAAACCCAATGATTCGCGAGACGATTATTCAATCACTTGAACAACTTGTTAAGATTTATCGTTTTGATGGTTTTCGCTTTGACCTGGGTGCCTTGCACGATAAATACACATTACGAGAAATCGACCGACGTCTGCCGTCGCATATCTACTTGATAGCCGAACCTTGGGCCCTAGGTGGCACAAAATGGGGCAAAGGTGACCTACATGGTGATCTGGCTGATACCCGTTGGGCCGTTTGGAACGACGACTTTCGAGAGCCCGCCAAGACCTTTGTCATGGGTCACGGCGACCAACACAATCGTGGCCGGCTTATGGCAGCGATAAAAGGCTGTAATGTGCACGACGGTGGATGGAGCTTGCGACCACAACAGTGCATCAATTATCTTAGTAGCCATGATGGTAAAACCCTCGCTGATTTTTGCCACGGCGATAAAAAACGCGTCTTTCTGAGCATTATGTTGGTATTGATCTCACAGGGTATTCCAATGATCGCCGAAGGATCGGAGATGATGTATTCCAAGCACGACGAGCATAACAGCTACAATCGACCTGACCTAAACCAACTCGACTGGGGACAGCTACAACAGCACAATGACCTGGTCGATAGCGTCGCACAGATGATCAAATTACGTAAAAAATATCCGCACTTTCGCTACACTGGGCAACTTACAGAATTTAGCAACAATAGCCACAGATGGGATATCGACTGGATCTATCCAACCGGCTATCCGCATGAAGATAACCTAAACGCGATTGGTGTTTTACTTCGGCCGCCGCGTCGACGATGGTTCCCCTGGCTACGCAGCAGAAACTTGTTACTGATATTATTGAATGGTAGCGACATAGGTGCAGACTTTCACTTACCTAAAGGGAAATGGCGGGTAATGGTGGATGGCAATTCCCTAGATGTCAATCTGCATGGAATTAGCAACGTTGAACCCGCTAAAAGTTCTTATTTTTCACATCCCGGTACGGGCGTAATACTGGCGCTAATGTGATTCGTGATTCGTGATTCGTGATTAGAAAATCTTATTCCGCGTTTATTGCGGAATTTAGAGGTTCTTATCTTAAGATTCGTAATTTGTGATTCGGGGCAATACCCTATGATATTCAACTACATATTACGTAATATAGTAGCTTTTGCTAGCATTCTCACTTTTACCATGTTAGTGCATCACCTTGCCTACGCCGGTAACGACGAACAATCAAACAAAATGACACCATCAGAATTACAATCACATTTAATGAGTTTTGCTGACCGATTTATAGGTGCAGTAAATAATTCTACCATTAATTATATTCTAACCAATCCAAAAATTACTCCACTACAGCGTGCGCTAATTGAAGGCCGAAAGTTGGAAGCAAGTTCAGCCGCAGTACGCATAGCCGCAGGTGCAAATCCAGAGGTGGCATTGTTGGATATGGTCATTCTTGTTGAATTAATGAAGTATACAACTAAAGCCCGTATTTTACCTAAAATGAACGGAACTGACAAAAACTTGCTGCTTGAGGCCTATCAAAAATTGGAAAAAGATATTTGGTCTATTGCGAATATTGTCCTTTCAAAAAAGCAGGAAATTGAGTTGCACGAACTCATTCAGCAGTGGAAAAAAGATAAAAACAAACCACTAGGCGTTTCCTATTTTCGGTTTTCTAACTTTGCTAAGCTCCGTAGAAATTCCACATTAGTTGAAGATGGTGACTCTGGGTGGTTTTTAGCGAATGTTTCGAAGGCAACAAAGGAAATTGAACGTACACGAGTACTCGCCGAGCGAGCCATCTTTATTGCTGAGAGACAAGGAACTTTATTGCGATGGCAAGTTGAGCAGGTATTTTTCGAGTTAATGTTAGTACCTGAATTTCATG
>JBGMRO010000640.1:0-2646 GCA_048061555.1 Thiohalomonadales bacterium
GATAGGACTTGGGCAGAAAAACTATGTTCGCCTCTTTCAATACCCTGCAGCGCTACGGTCGTCGACTGACTTTCTGCTTTTATGCTGCCGTCCATCAAGAGCACGATTTTGTGTTTGCTCTCGGTGTCTAGCGGAGGGTCGAGCTTGATCTCTACCGAAAAACTACCGCCATTGGCCCTAACAGCGCCGCCATTCTCAGGCGAGACAATGGAGATCGAGCGATATTCGACGCTGCTGCGCTGGGTCTCTGCTTGATCGGTCTCGCTAGAATCTGAAGAATTGGGGTCGACGGGAGGAAGGTTCGGGGCGGAAATTGTCGATATGGGTGGAGGTTTGATGCGCTTTGCATCGGATTGATCAGGCACGTCCGTATAGGTAACGTTACCGTCCTTATCGATCTGTTTATACATCTGTGCGAAGACATTCATAGAGAATGTGGTTAGACAGGCCGTACACAGGAACCATTTGAAGTAAAACTTGAATGTCATGCGGTAAAGACTAGCCGACTCCGTGGCGTGACACAATAAAAAACCGCCTTAACTGCGCTAAAAATTTAGTTTAATTTATGCAATTAAGGCGGTAGTGCCATATTTTTACTCGAAAACCCTATAGGCTATAGTAGAGTTCAAACTCCACCGGATGTGTGGTCATGCGCAAGCGAGTGACCTCTTCCATTTTTAGCTCAATGTAGGCGTCAATCACATCATCGGTAAATACACCGCCGGCAGTCAGGAAACCTCGGTTTTCGCTGAGGTGGTCCAGCGCTTGATCCAGTGAAGAACATACCGTTGGGATTTCCGCGGCTTCTTCGGGTGGTAGATCATATAAATCCTTGTCCATCGCTTCACCGGGGTGGATTTTATTTTGTATACCGTCGATACCGGCCATCATCATCGCACTGAACGAGAGGTAAGGATTACCCGTGGGGTCTGGGAAACGGACCTCAATACGACGACCCTTTTCATTGGGGACATGAGGAATACGAATCGATGCAGAACGATTACGGGCGGAGTAGGCCAGCATGACCGGTGCCTCAAAACCTGGCACGAGACGTTTGTAACTATTGGTTGATGCATTAGTGAATGCGTTCAGGGCCCGGGCGTGTTTAATGATGCCCCCGATGTAAAAAAGCGCCTCTTCTGACAAGCCGCCATATTCCTTACCAGCAAAGATATTCTGACCACCCTTGGCGAGTGATTGATGCACGTGCATACCGTTGCCGTTGTCACCCACGAGAGGTTTCGGCATGAATGTGGCCGTCTTTCCATAGGCATGTGCCACGTTTTGCACCACATACTTCAATATTTGATTTTGGTCGGCGCGCTTCACCAGGGTATTATACAAGGTGCCAATTTCACATTGACCCGCTGTGGCAACTTCATGGTGGTGTACTTCTACCGTGACACCCATTTCTTCTAAGGCGAGACACATGGCAGAACGCATATCTTGTAACGAATCCACCGGTGGTACCGGAAAATAGCCGCCTTTAGGGCCGGGTCGGTGGCCTGTATTACCCTCATCGTAACGTTTACCGGAGTTCCAGGAAGATTCTTCCGAGTCAATGTGATAAAACGCGCCGCTCATATCTGCACCATAACGAACATCGTCGAGTACGAAAAATTCAGGTTCGGGGCCGAAGTAGGCGGTATCGGCGATACCCGTAGATTTTAGATAGGCCTCTGCTCGTATCGCTAATGAACGTGGGTCTCGTTCGTAACCTTGTCCAGTATCGGGTTCGACGACGTTACAGGTCAGGATGAGCGTATTCTCTTCGGAAAACGGATCTAAGACTGCGGTGTCTGCTACGGGCATAAGGATCATGTCGGATTCATTAATACCCTTCCAGCCTGCGATGGAAGAGCCATCAAACATTTTGCCTTCTGTAAAGGTGTCTTCAGATACCTGGTGGTGTGGTACGGAAACGTGTTGTTCTTTTCCGCGAGTATCTGTAAAACGAAAATCGATAAATTTTATATCTTCGTCCTTAATTTTCTTCAATACATCTTTGGCTGACATGAGCAATTCTCCTCCTCAATAAGATACTAACTATTTTTTAAACTCAGTGGTGTAAATAAAATTATTATTATCCCGGCAGTAGCGTCCGGTAAACAGCTTAGTCACAAAACGAAAAACATTATTGGCCGATACTACACAATCGCTTTTTTAAAATAAACGCTATTAAACCAAGCAAGCCGCGATGGTTTAGGGTCGGGTTAATCGTCTCTGACACCTAAACAAACCGACCTGCTAGGGTTATTCAATATAAAAGATCAACTTGGTGCTGGCTACAAATGGAAGACCCTGGTTTTTTTTCTTTATTTCTGTAGCGAGTGCCTGTGTAAGTTTTAGGTCTTCGAATTGATCCAGGGGGCATAATAACTCTATATGAATTTGGCCGTCCAGATAATGCAGATTAATTTCCTTAATATGTTCGCTTTGCTTAATACCTGACCAATTTTTATACAGTTGTCGCAACAATGTCTGTCTATCGGGCATTTGGCTATTGTAGTTGGGGATTTCGTCGTCCTCGGGGTCGATGTGTACGGTGACATCACTAATGTCGTTGATGTGTTTTACCAGGGCGACGCGGACCTGCTCGCTGATGAAATGGCCCTCAGAGACGCTCAATTTCGGTGCCACCTGGAT